>JAGYIK010000217.1 GCA_018402605.1 Litorivicinus sp.
ACTCAGGCTTCAACGCCATTCTGACGGTCATCGCATCCACCAGCATTTTATCGCAGGCGACGTCCGGGAACGCCTTGGCAACCTCGGCCGCGACCTCATCCCATAACACCATCCCATGGCGTTGTGCGTTTGATTTCGTCACAACCGTTAAGCGTTTCCGCGGCCGTGCCTGTGCAGTTTGAAACGCGAATCGCATGATCCGCTCGACACCCGCTCGAGTAAAAATCGACACCTCAGTGGCCACTTCAATGGGTAACCCTCGGTGCGCGCGACCGCCTTGGCCTGAGTACTCCCCTTCAGAGTTCTCTCGAACAATCACCCAATCGAGCTCTGCTTCAGTCACGCCGGTGAGTGGGCTGTGAATACCAGGCAATACCGTGACCGGACGCACATTGGCATATTGGTCGAGTGGCTGGCAAATGGCCAAACGCAGGCCCCAGAGCGTGACATGATCGGGCACATTGGGTGCACCCACAGCACCAAACAGAATGGCGTCATAGTCTTTGAGGAGCTCGGCCCCATCCTCGGGCATCAAAGCACCTTCTTTGAGATAGCGCTCACTGCCCCAGTCAAAGTCTGTGAAATCAAGCTTCAGAGTTGGACGTTTCTCCATCAACGCGTGCAGCACGTCAATCCCCGCAGAAACAACCTCTGGCCCAATCCCGTCAGCTGGGATCACAGCAATGCGGTATGCCATCTTACAACGATCCGAATTTCAGGGCATCGCGCATTATCGATCCACTCAATCGATATGCCCCTTCGCTAAGTCTGGACCCGCTGCATCTTTAAACACAAAACGTTGAATACCATACAAGGCCACGGCCAGCGCGATACCCACGAGATCAGTCAACAGACCACCTGAAATCATGAACATCGCTGCCAGAATCAAAGGCGCCCGAATGATCCACGATGAGCGATAACCCAAAAACCAACCTTGCACCGCACAGGCCAACAGGAAGATGCCGAGTACAGCCGTGACACCAGAGCGGAGGATTTCAATGAACGACCCGTCCATCAGCAGCGCCGCGTTGTAGAAAAACATGAACGGCACAATGAAGGCTGCGATTCCGATTTTGAAAGAGGCCATTGAGGTCTCCATCGGGTTCGCTCCTGAGATCCCGGCCGCCGCATAGGAGGCAAGCGCGACCGGGGGCGTTATCGCTGAGACCACCGCAAAATAGAAGACGAAAAAGTGTGCTGTCAAAAGCGGCACGCCCAGATTCACGAGTCCAGGGGCCACAACCGATGCAGCCACCGCGTAGGCTGCGGTCGTTGGCATCCCCATACCCAGCAAAATTGCGATACACATCGCAAAGAACATGGCCAGAAGCTGGGAGGTTTCGGCTAATCCCAACAACAAACTTGAGAAACGTGCGCCCACACCAGTCAGCGAAATTACACCGACAATCACACCCGCACACGCGCAAACAGCAATGATCTGGATGGACATCACACCGGCCATTTCGAATGCCTTGAAAATACTTTTCAGATCCATCCGATAGGGTGTCAACCAACTCACAACAGCTGCACTGACTGTCGCTAATGTACCTGCTCGAATGACGGAATAGCCCATGAAAAGCGCAACAATCAAAATGACGATTGGAATAAACAAGAAGACCTGACGAATCAACTTGGCCAGCTTCGGAAGCTCTTCCTCGCGCATGCCACGCATACCAAGCTTGGCGGCTTCAAAATCCAC
>JAGYIK010000218.1 GCA_018402605.1 Litorivicinus sp.
CTCGCATGGGACGGGTCGAAATTCAGGTGTGATTCATTCTGGGATTTATTACGCAGAAAACTCACTCCGGGCCAAGCTCTGTGTCCAAGGTGCCGCTCTGATGCGGGAGTACGCCGACAACCACGGGCTGTGGGTCGATCATTGTGGAAAGTTGCTGATTCCCCCGACTGAGGGTGCACTGGCTTCGATACCAGTGCTGAAAGCCCGAGGCGAGGTCAACGGCGTTGAGGTCGTAGCCGTCGGTGCCGAGGAGATGCGGGAGCTTGAGCCGCGCGCCAATACGCATTTTGCGCAGGCTCTGTTTATTCCGGTAACGGCAGTTGTTGATCCCAAAGCGGTTGCAAAGGCAGTGCTGGCTGAGGTTCAGGCTCTGGGCGGTCAGGTGTGTTATCAGCACGAAGTGATTCAGGTCGACGCGGCGGCGGGGATCGTCAAAACCAAAACTGCGTCCTACGGGGCCGCCCGATTATTTAACGTGGCAGGTCTGTATGCGGATGTGGTCGCTAAGCATGCGGGCCTTGAAACCCGCTACAGTTTTCAACCATTCAAGGGAAAGTACTGGAAGCATCGCGATCCAAGCTTTCGGATGCAGCGTCTTGTCTATCCAATTCCCGATTTAAGTTTGCCGTTTTTAGGCGTGCATACTGCGCATAATTCCAATGGTGAGGTGTATTTTGGCCCCAGTTCAACACCGGTGATCGGACGTGAGAACTACCAGGGCTTACAAGGAATTCAATGGAGAGACGGTGTCAGTTTGTCGGCCTCACTTGTGTGGAAATTGTTGAGAAATACCAACGGTCTGAGACAGCTTGCGATGCGCGAGGCCAAATTGTTGCGGTTGTCCGGGGTGTGTAACGAGATCGGACGCCTCATTCATGGTGTGCGAGCGTCTGATTTGACTCAAAGCCTTGCAAAAGTTGGGATCCGGTCACAAATATTTGATCCACAAGCACAGGCACTCGTGAACGACTTTGTTGTTGTAAACGACCACCGTGCGGTGCACGTGCTTAATGCGATCAGTCCAGCATTTACCGCCAGCTTTGCATTTGCAGAGTATTTAATCGATCAACACGGACAATAACAGGAGAGACCAGTGGATTTGGGTTTAACGGGACGGACCGCCGTCGTGATGGGTGCGTCCCAGGGATTGGGTGAGGCGATTGCGCGGCAGTTGGCAGCCGAGGGTGCACATGTGGTCCTCGTAGCTCGGCGCGAAGACGCCTTAAATACAGTGAAAGCTGAGATTGAATCCAGTGGTGGCTCGGCAGAGATTCAGTGTTGTGATTTGTTTGATGTGGCTTCGCGGCACGTGTTGCGCGAGAAAATTCAAGCATTGCCTCGGATTGATGTGTTGGTCGCTAATTCCGGCGGTCCAGCGCCTGGGATGGCGCCTGGAATCGCTTCCGATGTCTGGACTCGAGAGTTCGATGCGATGGTGCTTGGCTTGATTGAGTTGATCGATACCGCCGCGGCACGAATGAAAGAAGCGGGCTTTGGTCGCATTCTAGTGATCGGATCCTCAGGTATCGTGGTGCCGATTCCAAAGCTCGCCGTCTCAAACACACTGCGTGCTGCGATCGCGGCCTATGTGAAAACGCTGTCAGAACAAGTCGCATCTTTTGGGGTGACATGTAATATGGTGTTGCCGGGGCGAGTGGAAACGCCTCGGACTGGAGCCATTGATCGGGCCACTGCAGCC
>JAGYIK010000219.1 GCA_018402605.1 Litorivicinus sp.
CAATCGCTCAAGATGTTCTCGGAGATGACGCTCGACGTTATCTTCGGTGGCATGGACGAAGCCGAGCGAGACTTTGTCGGAAACCAAGGACGCGGCCGCACCTAGCGCGAAGGATGACAGATACCAGAATGGGTCCAGTACGCTCGGGCGGGCGTTCAATTGATTGAGCCGCTCGCGACACCAGGCGAGATGATCCAGTTCTTCTTCTGCAGCAGTTTGCAATGCCTTTGAGGTGGCCTGGTCAGAGGCGAATAAGGCTTGCCCGTTATAGAGGCCTTGCGCACAGATCTCGCCGGTGTGATTGACGCGCATGAGGGCGCCTGAAAGCTTGATGTCCTCGGCACTCATGGGGTCATCAAGGACCCCATTGCCAGGTGATGGCGTTTGTGCTTCGGGTTTGACACGCGCAATGGTTCGCAACAATCCGTCAAATCCATGGATCAAGTGATCTAGACGATTCATCGACGACTCCCAAGGACCATGCCAAATGATTGCCCGAGATCCCGGACTTCGCGCACCAACCGATCCGCATCATCGGGCCGCAAGATATGGGTCGAGGCCAATTCCTCTTCACTGAGTTCCGCAGCATTCGCACTGTCTTCATGGGTCAATATGCCAAATAACAGGCCTTGTGACTCGGCGAGTCGACGGAACCGTTCCCGTTCATTGGGATCTTCAAATGAGCCCGAGCACACCACCGGAAAGCCGGCTCTGAGCGACAGCTCTGCCAAATCCAGCAGATGTTTGTAGGTTTGTGGCCGTGCATTTTCGAGCGCTCCGTACAACCGTTCGCGTTCAAGATCTGAGCGCAGCCGAATCATGCCGAAGTCATCAATTAATTGATGCGACACCGCATGGCGTTGTTCTCGATCCATACCGAGCGTGATCAACAGCACCCGCGGACGAATCACTGTGGCTTGCTCCGCAAGTGCAGCATAACGACGGTAGCGTGCGATCGGTGCGGCGTCCGGCTCATTGGGCAGCAAGGGCGCATTGAGTGACAACAGACACTCTTTCGCGCGCACCATAGCGCGATATGCCCGATACCCTTGGTAGACCCAAAGCGCATGGTAGTCGCCCGTCAACTCCAAATATCGATTCAGTAGATGCCACGCCGATGCGTAGTCGTTTCGGGCTTCAAGATCCATTGTCAGGAAAGCGACTTCGCTGATTACATCGATCCAGCGAAACTCTGCACGATATTCAATACAGTCGAACAGCCGAATCTCACCCTCAGGGGTTTCTAAGACGTTACCGAGATGCAAATCCCCATGGACTTCACGAATCATGCCGAGGTCTTTACGCTCAGCAAAGCGCGGCCAGAGCCGTTTGAGATATTCATGGGCCCAGGCTTCGAGCTGAATCAGCTGCGCCAAATCTTTCGCTTCTTTCAGCCGCGGTCTGACCTGATCGAAGTTCAATTGCGCCGGAATGTATAACGAGTTGGGTTCGCCGAAGGGTGTCTCAATGCCGGAGACTGGTGCATCACGATGCAATGCAAAGACGGCCTGGCACAGGAGCTCCAAGCGTTCATGCGACATGCCCTCGCGATCGTGGATGCCGTCGAGCGTATGGGTTGGATCGAATTGCATCATCTTCACGGCGTATTCGATAATCTCGCCTTCGGTGCCGCCGACCTGAATCTGCGCACCCATGGCACGGAT
>JAGYIK010000022.1 GCA_018402605.1 Litorivicinus sp.
GAGAGTATGGCACGTTATATCGGACCAACTTGTAAGCTGGCACGTCGTGAGGGAACCGATCTGTTCCTCAAGAGCGGCGTCCGGGCAATTGATTCCAAGTGCAATCTGGAGACACGTCCAGGAATGCACGGTGCAGCACGCGGTCGTTTATCCGACTACGGTCTGCAGTTGCGGGAGAAGCAAAAAGTACGGCGTATTTACGGCGTATTGGAAAAGCAATTCCGTAATTATTATAAAGAAGCATCACGTTTGCGTGGGTCGACAGGTGAGAACTTGTTGAAGCTTCTCGAATGCCGTTTGGACAACGTGGTGTACCGGATGGGCTTTGGCTCAACACGTGCGGAAGCGCGTCAGGTCGTCAGCCACCGTTCAATCATGGTGAACGGCAAGGTGTTGAATATCCCGTCATATCAGGTCAAGCCTGGTGATGTGATCAGCGTCCGCGAGAAAGCAAGAAACCAGTTGCGTATTCGGGCTGCACTTGAGTTAGCGGGGCAGCGTAGCGACGTGGCTTGGGTTGATGTGGATTCCTCGAAGATGGAAGGAACGTTTAAGGCAATGCCTGAGCGTCAAGATCTGTCTGCGGATATCAACGAAAACCTGATTGTCGAACTGTACTCGAAGTAAACCAAATTTAGGAGACGATATGTCGTCATCGATGGAACTGCTGACACCACGCCAGATTCAAGTCCAGGAAGTTGCTCCCGGACGCTCAAAGATCATTCTTGAGCCTCTTGAGCGTGGTTATGGCCACACTTTAGGCAATGCGCTTCGCCGTATTCTTCTCTCATCTATGCCCGGTTGTGCTGTGATTGAAGTGAAGATTGAGGGTGTGTCTCACGAGTACTCAGAAATTGAGGGCGTGAAAGAGGATGTCATCGAGATTCTTTTGAATATGAAGAAGCTTGCGGTGGCGCTGGAAGGCCGAGAGGGCGTTGCGACAATCCGTCTGAATCACTCTGGTGAGGGTACCGTTACGGCAGCACATTTCGAATTGCCACAAAATGTGACGATTGCCAATCCAACACAGCACATCGCGACAGTCTCCGCGCGCGGATCCTTGCAGATTGAAGCGCGCGTATCCCGCGGTATTGGCTATGAGCCGGCGAGCGAGCGGGAAGACGACGAAGAAACACGTTCCATTGGTATGTTGCGTTTAGACGCGACATACAGCCCAGTGCGCCGCGTGTCCTACGTTGTTGAAAGTGCGCGTGTTGAGCAGCGGACTGACTTGGATAAGCTGGTGATTGATCTGGAAACAGACGGCACTTTGGACGCTGAAGAAGCGATTCGTCGTGCTGCGACATTGCTACAGCAGCAATTGTCAGTATTCGTTGAGTTTGAAGGTCCACAGGTTTCAGAGAGCGAGGCGCAGAAAGACGAGATCGATCCGATTTTGCTGCGTCCTGTAGATGACTTGGAGCTGACCGTGCGTTCAGCGAACTGTCTGAAAGCAGAAAATATTTATTACATCGGTGATTTGGTACAGCGCAGTGAAGTTGAGCTGTTGAAGACACCGAACCTGGGCAAAAAATCCCTGACAGAGATCAAAGACGTTTTGGCGTCACGTGGTTTGTCGTTGGGATCACGGTTGGAAAACTGGCCACCAGCAGGTTTTGCGCGCGAAGAAAGCGCCTAAGTTAGATCGACGCGTCGTGAGACGTTGTCATAGAGAGCGAGAATAGACCATGCGTCATTTGAAGAGCGGAAGAAAACTGAATCGGACGAGCAGTCATCGTAAGGCCATGTTCAGCAACATGACTGCGTCACTGATCGAACACGAAGTCATCAAGACCACATTGCCAAAAGCAAAAGAGTTGCGTCGTGTTGCAGAGCCTTTGATTACATTGGCAAAGAGTGATTCAGTTGCGAATCGTCGGTTGGCATTTAGTCGTTTACGCAACGATTCGGCGGTCGGTAAATTGTTCGCTGAGCTCGGGCCGCGTTACCAGAACCGTCCAGGTGGCTACCTGCGGATTCTGAAGACAGGGTTCCGCGCCGGTGATGCAGCGCCAATGGCGATTGTTGAATTGGTTGATCGCCCCGAATTGGTGGCTGAAGCCGAATAAACGGATTCATGTGAGTACCCCTAAAACCCGGTCTTGTCACCGGGTTTTTTTTGCGCAGTCAGGCGCTTTTTTGACGCTCAAGTAGGGGCTTTAGGAATCGACCTGTGTGTGAATGTGACATGTTGGCCACATCCTCTGGCGTCCCTTCGGCAATAATTTGACCGCCACCTGATCCACCCTCGGGTCCAAGGTCAATCACCCAGTCAGCGGTCTTAATGACATCCAGATTGTGTTCAATCACCACCACGGTATTGCCATGATCACGGAGTCGGTGCAGTACAACGAGCAGTTGTTGAATATCCTCAAAGTGAAGCCCCGTAGTGGGCTCATCAAGGATATACAGAGTCCGTCCTGTGTCGCGCTTAGAGAGCTCTCTAGCCAGCTTGACACGCTGAGCTTCCCCGCCTGAGAGGGTGGTGGCAGATTGTCCGAGCTTGAGGTACGACAGGCCGACATCGACAAGGGTTTGCAACTTTCTCGCCAGTGTTGGAATGGCATCGAAAAACGTACGCGCTTCCTCGACCGTCATATCAAGGACATCATGAATTGACTTGCCCTTGTAGAGAATATCCAGTGTCTCGCGGTTGTAGCGAAGGCCATGACAGGTGTCACAGGGGACGTAGATGTCAGGCAGAAAGTGCATCTCGACTTTGATTAGTCCGTCACCTTGGCAGGTTTCGCAGCGCCCACCTTTGACGTTGAATGAAAAGCGACCTGGATTGTATCCCCGCGACCGTGCCTCTTGGGTCTCCGCAAAGATCTCGCGAATCGGTGTGAAGAGACCGGTATAGGTTGCCGGATTCGACCGTGGGGTTCGACCGATTGGGGACTGATCAATATCGACCACCTTATCGAGCTCATGGATCCCATGGCAGGCCTCAAACTCGGACGCCTTCAACGTTACCGCCTTATTGAGGACCTTGGCAGTGTGAGGGTAGAGCGTTCGGTTGATGAGGGTTGACTTACCAGAGCCAGAAACGCCAGTAACGCATGTCAGTAGTCCCAAGGGAAGATCAAGGCTGACGTTTTGCAGGTTGTTACCGGTGCACCCGGTGAGTTGGAGAGAGGTCGGCCCCTTTCTCGTGCGTTTTGCAGGAATCGCGATGGCTTTCTCGCCTGACAGATATCGACCGGTGACTGAATTTGGATTCGCCATCACTTCTTGCGGGGTGCCCGCTGCCACAATTTGGCCGCCATGTACGCCTGCGCCAGGGCCGATATCGACCAGATAGTCCGCGTTTCGCATCGCATCCTCATCGTGCTCGACCACAATCACGGTATTGCCTAAGTCACGGAGGTGGAACAGGGTTTTGAGCAAACGCTCGTTGTCGCGTTGATGCAGTCCAATGGATGGCTCGTCTAAGATGTACATGACACCCACGAGTCCTGCACCAATCTGACTGGCGAGGCGGATACGCTGCGCCTCGCCTCCTGACAGCGTCTCAGCACTGCGATCCAAGGACAGATAGTCCAACCCCACGTTCACCAAGAATCCGAGGCGTGCCTGGATTTCCTTTAAGATTTTATCCGCGATTTCTTGCCGGCGGCCGGGTAGATTCAGGTCATCGAAGAATGCATGGCACTCACCGATTGGGAGCTTCACTAATTCAGGCAAGCGGGTCTCACCAATGTAGACATGTCGCGCTGCCATGTTGAGGCGCGAGCCCTGACAATCCGGACAGGGTGCGTGGGTCATCATTTTTGATAACTCATCGCGTTGTGACTGGCTGTCTGTCTCTTTATACCGTCGCTCTAAGTTTCGAATGACACCCTCGAATGGGTGGCTCTTGTTCACCTGTCGGCCGCGATCGGATACATAGCTGAAATCGACAGCCCGTCGCCCGACCCATAGAGCACCACGCTGGTGTTCCGGTTGTAAAATCCTGCCACTCGGTATCGAGGCTAAACCGTAATGTGTGCCGCCAAACATTTTAAGAGATGGTAATAGTAGAGACTGCGTCGATCCCACCCTTGATCGCGCCCGGATGACAGTGAAAGCTCCGGATCTGTAATCAGTCGATCTGGATCGAAGTATTGATGAACGCCTAA
The DNA here is from genome assembly GCA_018402605.1 of Litorivicinus sp. Lineage (GTDB taxonomy): Bacteria > Pseudomonadota > Gammaproteobacteria > Pseudomonadales > Litorivicinaceae > HIMB30. The sequence continues at coordinate 4,119 of JAGYIK010000022.1, forward strand.
TCCATCACAGGTTTGGCAGGCCCCAAAAGGACTATTAAACGAAAATAATCGGGGTTCGAGTGAGGCGATGGAGTAGCCGCAATGCGAGCACGCAAACTTGGATGAAAACATCATCGGGGGAAATTGATCATCCATCGAGTGGATCACCACCTGTCCATCAGACAGGTTTAGCGCTGTTTCAATCGATTCCGCGAGTCTTAGACGCTGTTCTTGATCGACTTTTAAGCGATCGACGACGGCATCCACTGTGTGTTTTTTCTTCTTGTCCAACGCCGGGACGTCATCCAAATCAACCACCAGACCGTCGACCCGAACACGAATAAAGCCCTGTGCTTTCAGGGTCTGGAAGACATGCAGGTGTTCGCCTTTCCGGTCGCTAATCATCGGCGCCAAAATTAAAATCTTCGAGCCTTCAGGCAAGGCAAGGACTTGATCCACCATTTGACTGACGGTCTGCGCCTCTAGGCTTTGGTTGTGCTCGGGACACCGGGGTTCGCCAGCGCGAGCATAGAGTAGCCGCAGGTAATCATAGATTTCGGTGATCGTGCCGACTGTCGAGCGTGGGTTGTGGCTGGTTGATTTTTGCTCGATTGAGATGGCCGGCGATAAGCCCTCGATGTGGTCCACATCAGGCTTTTCCATCATGGACAAAAACTGGCGTGCATAGGCCGACAATGATTCGACGTAGCGGCGCTGTCCTTCGGCGTATAGGGTGTCAAAAGCGAGGGATGATTTACCGGACCCTGAGAGCCCTGTAATTACAATCAGTCGATCGCGCGGAAGATCTAAGTGCACGTTTTTCAGGTTGTGGGTGCGTGCCCCACGGATTTGTATTGAATCCACAGTGTGTCCGTCAGATCGTTGGCAAAAGTACCAGTGTACCTGTGGTTTGGGTTGCATGACACGGATTCAACTGTGAAACCGCGTGATTCGGCGGACAGAAAGTGAGGTTGTCGCTGACAACGGTCTGACCATGCTACATTACGCTTCATCAATACCTATGAGCACAGGACAATTACATGGCGCGTTCGGTCAACAAAGTCACACTTATCGGCAATTTGGGTAACGACCCGGATATGAAAGCACTGCCTTCTGGTAGCCAGGTCGCGAACCTCAGTTTGGCAACGACCGATTCATGGCGGGACAAAGGCTCTGGTGAGATGCAGGAGCGCACAGAATGGCATCGCGTGGTGTTTTTTGATCGCTTGGCTGAGATCTGCGGTCAGTATCTGAAAAAGGGCGCACGCGTCTACGTTGAGGGAACGCTGCGAACGCGGCAGTGGGAGCAAGACGGTCAGAAACGTTACACCACCGAAATTGTCGGTCGTGAACTGATGATGTTAGATGGGCGTGGCGAGGGCGATGGTGCGCCAATGGGCGGTGCCAATCGTCCACAGTATGCGCCGCAGTCTGCACCGCAGTCGGCTCCGAAGCCTGTCAGTCAGCCGATGCCAGACCCGAACATTGATGACGAAATCCCCTTCTAAGCCGACCAGCTTCGAAGACGAGTCTGATAGCCGCTTTCCACGGGCACGGGTGCTCGTCGTTGGCGGTGAGACCAGTTTAGCGGATGCCTATTTCGATACTCCGGCCAGTGGGGGGCAGCAACGTGTTGTCCTGCCACCTGACGTGCCGATTTCTGATGACCGCGAAATCTTCGAGTCCATCCGGATGCGTCGCCCTGATTTTGTTGTGAATTGCATGGTCGATTCCGGGGTGGATCAGGCGGAGCTTGATCCCTCGGAGTGTCGTCGTGTGAACCACGACCTACCTGTGAGCCTTGCGATCGCATGCCGAGAGTTCGGTGCAACACTGATCCAACTCTCCACTGACTATATCTTCGATGGGCAAAAAGATATCGCTTACTTTGAAGACGATGCGCCGCATCCAATCAATTTGTATGGTCAAGCTCGCCTTGAAGCTGAGCGTGATATCGCAAGCCTTATCGATCAGCATGTCATTTTGCGTGTCTCGCATCTGTTTGCCCCAGGCCCTAATAGCTTTGTTGCGAGTGTTCTTGCGCGCGCGCGTATTGAGTCAGAGCTTCCGATGATCGCTGATGAGCGTGGATGCCCAACGTCAATTTTTGACGTGGCACGGGTCATCTCAGCGGTTATTGATCAGTTGCACAGCGGAGCTGGAGCGTATGGGGCGTATCACGTGGGCTGTCAGGGCGACGCGTCATGGCTTGAACTTGGTGAGTGCATTATCGCCCAAGCGCGGCAGTTTGAAGCCTTGGCGGTGGATGACTTGATTGGGATTTCCGGAGGCTCGATCCAGGGGCGCGCAGTGCGACCAAAACGGCTGATTATGTCGACGCGGAAATTGCTCTACACTTTTGGCATTAAGCCACGCCCATGGCGGCAGGAGTTGGCAGAAACTGTGGAAAAGCACTACGCCATGGAGGGAAACAAACATGCGAAGAGCTGATGCTGGGTCTGTTGTCCGTCAACGGATGTTGCGTTTAAAGAAGCGGAAGACCATTTTGCGTCGGCAGAGTCGACTGCGCGAGATGATGTTACTGGCTAAGCATGGGCATCGGGAGACGTTGCCTGATACGACGGAACCATCTGCTGATACTGAGTAAGCCACAGCGCCAATTCGCGATACCGCGTGCGCCATTCGCCTGCGAACCGGAAATCCAAGTAGCCAAGGCTGGCCGCTAAGGTAACTTGGTCCAATGTGGGGGTGCGGTCGACCGGTCGAATGTGTGTTGTAATCCAATCGAGTCCCCCGAGTACTTTGAGATTCTGGCGATTGAGCCAATCGTGATTGATCTGGCTTTCGGGACGAAAACGTCGCTCATACACCATCAGAAGCGCGGCCTCTGTTATCCCATCCGCGACCGACGCCCTAGTCAAACACCCAATGCGATCGGCGTCTGGCAACATCTCATGTCGTCCTGAGCGTTCAATCAAATACTCGCAGATGACTTTAGAGTCGGTGATGATGTGTCCATCGTCGAGCTCAAGTAACGGAATTTTTTGAATGGGACTCGGATTGAGCGCAAGACTTTGTGGATCGTTGGCGTCGATTTGGACGATCTCAATGGCGTCAATTAACCCGGTGATCGCCGCTGTCATTTTAACTTTGCGGCCAAACGGCGAGGGTGGTGACGAGAACAGTCGCATCAATCGAGCTTTTGGAAGGTCATGCACGCATTGGTGCCGCCAAAGCCAAACGAGTTGGACAAAATGGTACGAATCGGTCCATCGATACGCGCACGCGCGATGGGCATGCCAACCGCATCAGGATCCAGTGTCTCGATATTCGCGCTGGCCGCAATGAAATCGTTTTGCATCATCAGAATACTGTAGATCGCCTCTTGCACACCGGCCGCGCCGAGCGAGTGTCCCGATAGGGATTTGGTGGACCCAATGACCGGTGCATTGTCACCAAACACCGCTTTGATGGCGTTCAATTCAACGATGTCGCCGGCCGGCGTTGAAGTGCCATGGGCGTTAATGTAATCAATGGGCCCGTGTACGCCTTGCGTGGCGAGTTGCATGCATCGGATCGCGCCTTCGCCGGACGGGGCCACCATATCGGCACCATCACTGGTGGCACCATAGCCGACGATTTCACAGTACATTTTAGCGCCCCGTGCTTTGGCGTGTTCGTACTCCTCGACCACCAATGCGCCACCACCGCCTGCAATGACGAAACCGTCGCGATTGGCGTCATAGGCACGTGAAGCACTTTGCGGATTGTCGTTGTATTTGGAACTCAATGCACCCATCGCATCGAACAGACATGACAGCGTCCAATGTTCTTCTTCTCCGCCACCGGCAAAGACGATGTCCTGTTTGCCCAGCTGGATTTGTTCAACAGCATTGCCAATGCAGTGCAGGCTCGTCGAACAGGCCGACGACATCGAATAGTTGATGCCTTTGATCTGAAAGGCTGTGGCCAGATTGGCTGAGACAGTCGAGCCCATGGTCTGCGTCACTCGATAGGGTCCTACGCGCTTGACGCCCCGCTCGCGCAGCACATCGGCAGCCTCGACCTGATTGGCTGAGGATGCACCGCCCGAACCCATGACCAAGCCGGTGCGTGGGTTACTGATCTCGAGATCAGTGAGTCCTGCATCAGCGATGGCCTGCTGTAAAGACAGATAGGCATAAGCGGCCGCATCGCCCATAAACCTGAGTAGCTTACGATCAATCAGTTCACTCAGATCCAGTTGGATTGAGCCAGAGATCTGGCTGCGCATACCGAGTTCGGCATAGGTCGGATTTGCTGAAATACCTGATTTTCCCTCGCGAAGTGCTTGGGTGACTGCGTCTGCATCAAGCCCTAAGCATGAGGTGATGCCGAGACCTGTAACCACTACTCTGCGCATACCGACTCCTTTGTTGTCGTGCTTATTCTTAGAAGCCGTCAGTGGATGTAAACAAACCCACTTTCAGGTCGGTTGCATGGTATATCGCACGTCCATCGACGCGTACCACACCATCGGCTAATCCCATCACCAAGCTTCGCGCAATGAGTCGCTTCATATCGATCTCATAGGTGACTTTTTTCGCTGTTGGCAAAATTTGACCGGTGAATTTCACCTCGCCAACACCGAGCGCTCGACCTTTTCCTGGATGGCCACTCCAGCCTAAGAAAAAGCCGACCAGTTGCCACATGGCGTCGAGCCCGAGACACCCCGGCATTACTGGATCCCCTGGGAAATGGCAGGCAAAAAACCAGAGCTCTGGTGTGACGTCGAGTTCGGCCAGCATATGCCCTTTGCCATGCGCACCACCGTCTGCGGTGATCGATACGATGCGATCCATCATCAGCATATTGGGTGCCGGCAGCTTGGCATTGCCTTCGCCAAAAAGCTCGCCATGCGCGCATGCGAGTAGTTCATCCCTGTTGTATTGGTTTTTCATCGGCCCTCGTGACCCACCTCGGTGGTTTCGCAAAAAACCAAAGTGTACCAGAAACATGAAAAGACACTGAACGCCTGCTTTGGGATAGTGCCCCTGTGTTTACGCCTATCAGCGAATACGCTTAAGACCGAGTTCTGGTAGGCTTTGATACCCCATGAATCGAGAGGATGCCCGATGACCGTAATTCGCCAAGATGACCTGATCGACAGTGTGGCTGATGCGCTGCAGTTTATTTCGTATTACCACCCCGTGGACTTTATTCAGGCGGTGAATGAAGCCTACGAGCGTGAAGAGTCGCCGGCAGCGAAAGACGCCATGGCGCAGATTCTGATCAACTCTCGGATGGCGGCGATGGGTCATCGTCCGATCTGTCAGGACACAGGCATCGTGACGGTGTTCGTCAAAGTTGGCATGGACGTCTCATGGACCGGCGCCACCATGTCGGTCACTGACATGATCAACGAGGGCGTTCGTCGTGCATATACGCACCCAGACAACGTGCTCAGGGCCTCGATTCTGGCCGATCCGGCGGGGGCCCGAAAAAACACGGGCGACAATACGCCTGCTGTTATTCACTACGAGATTGTTCCGGGCAACACAGTCGATGTGCAGGTTGCGGCCAAAGGCGGTGGATCGGAAAACAAATCGAAGATGGTGATGTTAAATCCTTCGGATTCGATTTTGGATTGGGTCGTGAAAACGATACCGACCATGGGCGCGGGCTGGTGCCCACCGGGCATGCTGGGTATCGGTGTCGGTGGCACGGCGGAGAAGGCAGCCGTGATGGCAAAAGAATCCCTGATGGATCCGATCGATATCCATGAACTGCGGGCCCGTGGTCCGAAGGGTGCGACAGAAGAGTTGCGATTGGAGATATTTGACGCTGTTAACAAGCTCGGCATCGGCGCCCAGGGTCTTGGTGGTTTAACCACCGTGTTGGATGTAAAAATCAAAGAGTATCCAACGCACGCAGCCTCACTGCCTGTTGCAATGATTCCCAATTGCGCGGCGACGCGACATGCGCACTTTGTGTTGGATGGCACTGGTCCGCAAATCCAAACGCCGCCATCGCTTGAGGATTGGCCAAACATCACATGGGATGTCGGTCCTACAGCGCGCCGCGTGAATCTCGATACCTGACCCACGACGAGGTGCGTTCGTGGAAACCGGGCGAGACACTATTGTTGAACGGTGTGATGTTGACTGGCCGGGATGCAGCGCACAAGCGCATGGTGGATATGCTCAATCGTGGCGAATCCCTGCCAGTCGATTTGAAGGGTAAGGTGATTTACTACGTGGGCCCCGTTGACCTGGGTGCGTGAGGAAATCGTGGACCGGCGGTCCAACGACAGCGACGCGGGATGGATAAGTTTACTGAGCAGGTGCTCGCGGAGACCGGTTTGTTTGCAATGGTCGGCAAGGCAGAGCGCGGGCCTGTTGCGATTGAAGCGATCAAAAAACACAAGGCAGCCTATTTAATGGCTGTGGGTGGTGCGGCCTACTTGGTTGCCCAGGCCATCAAAGCCTCGCGCGTTGTTGCATTTGAGGATTTGGGCATGGAGGCGATCCACGAGTTCACAGTTGAAGATATGCCGGTGACTGTGGCTGTGGATTCAGAGGGGACCAGTGTGCATCAAACCGGCCCCGCTGAATGGGCGCAAAAAATCCTCGCGAAGCAGATCGCCTAAACGTTCAGTGCATCCACGATAGCCTGTGTACACACAGCTGTCGTGGCGGTGCCGCCGAGATCTCGAGTTTTGAGCGCCTCACCGCCAGTCAATACGGTTTCAATGGCGCCCTCAATTGCGAGGGCCGCATCTTTAAAGCCTAAGTGCTCAAGCATCATGGCCATGGTCCAGATCGCAGCGATCGGATTCGCAATGCCCTGACCTGCGATGTCGGGGGCTGATCCATGGACTGGCTCATACATTGAGGGGTAACGACCTTCAGGGTTGATGTTGGCCGATGGTGCGATGCCAATCGAGCCGGCAATAGCAGGACCGAGATCACTCAAGATATCGCCGAACAAATTGGAACCAACCACCACATCAAACCAATCCGGATGCAAGACGAAGTGGGCCGTTAAAATATCGATATGGAATTGATCCACTTGAATGTCTGGATACTCACTGCCGACGGCTTTGACGCGCTCGTCCCAGAATGGCATGGAATGCATGATGCCATTGGATTTGGTCGCCGAGGTCAGTTTGCCCGCTCGGGTTTTGGCCAGCTCAAACGCAAAGCGCAGAATGCGATCCGTGCCATGGCGGGTGAAGATCGACTCCTGAATCACGGTCTCTTGCGCTGTACCGGCATAGAGTCGACCACCGGCTTCGGAATATTCGCCCTCACAGTTTTCTCGGACGACCACAAAGTCGATGTCCTCCGGTCCTCTGTTTGCAAGTGGTGAAGTGATGCCCTTGAGGAGACGAACAGGTCGGATGTTGGCGTATTGATCGAAGGCGCGCCGGATTGGGATCAAAAGCCCCCAAAGCGACACATGGTCGGGCACACTGGGCCAGCCGACGGCGCCAAGATAGATGGCATCAAAGTCTTTAAGTTGCTCCAGGCCGTCGTCTGGCATCATGGAGCCTGTTTCTAAATAGGTTTGGCATGACCAAGGGAATTCAGTGAATTCGAGTGCAAATCCAAAGCGATCGGCAACCGCTTGGCCCACGGCAATGCCAGCTGGAATCACTTCGGTGCCAATGCCATCGCCAGGAATCGATGCAATACGGAGTTTTTTCATGTTAACCTACTGTTTTGATTGATTAATATTTGATCAATGCGTGTCGCATGGATGCTCGCTGTCGCTGAGGTATACGATGACACAACACATTCCCGAGGGCTGGACCCTAATCACCCGTAATGGCACCGAGATGCTGTCACGAGAATATCATTTTGACAATTTTGGGGTCGCGCCAAATGGGGTTTGCGGCCAGAGTGGGGAGAGACTGCGATGCCGCCGATCACCATCCCGAGATCACGGTCTTCTTGGGGGCGAGTGAGAGTCCTCTGGTGGTCCCATGATGCGGCTGGGATCACAAGCCGCGATATTTCGCTTGCCGAGACGACTGATCGGTTGTATTCATAGCGCCGCTATTGGATCTGTTCGCCGGGGAGGCTTCATGCGGATCGCATTTTTGGTGGCTGATTGGGCTGACATGACGCCGGGCAAAAGCTCCACTTTAACGATGATCCGAGAGTCGATGGCCCGCGGTCATCGGGTTTACATCTTGTATCCGCGGAATCTCACGGTTCGGGATAACGTCGCCTATGGATTCGCCCGGAAGTTGGTTGTGGATGGCAAGGTGCCGGACTCCGTCACCACCTTTTATAAGCGGGTGACCTTCTCTGAAAAAATGGTGCCACTGCACTCCCTGGATGCAATTTTCGTTCGCCGCGACCCACCGCTCGACCCGATTGTGTTGAATTTCTTGGATTCGATTAAAGCTGAAACCGTGGTGTTGAATGACATCGATGGGATCCGCAAGGCCAATAACAAAATCTACACGACCAGTTTCCATACCGTCGGTAGCGAGTATCTGCCTGAAACCTATGTGTCGAAAAACAAAGAGTATTTAAAGCGCATCATTCGTGAGTCGGATCGTGAGCGGTGGATTTTAAAGCCGCTTGATGGTTCGGGTGGGCGGGGTGTAATCCTGCTTGAGACGCAAGCCCAAGGTTCGCTCAATTCGCTGCTTGATTTTTATATCGATTCCAATCACGGGCAGAGTAACTATGTGATTTTGCAGGAGTATCTTGAGGCGGCTCAAGAGGGCGATGTGCGGGTGTTGATGCTCGGCGGTGAGTATCTTGGTGCCTACCAACGGGTTCCCGCACCGGATGATATTCGCGCGAATATTCATGCAGGTGCGACTGCACACGCCGTGAAACTGACCGATGAGCAACATCAGTTACTGCGGAAAATTGGTCCGCAATTGATGGCCGATGGGTTGCACTTCGTCGGACTTGATCTCATTGGTAATAAGCTTCTCGAGGTGAACGTCTTAAACCCCGGCGGAATTACCAACATCAATCGCTTAAGCCGTAAGCGTCTTGAGCGCAATGTGATTGACTATGTCGAACGGCTGGTGTCTGAGCGCCATGCAAAGCAATCCGAGCTCGAGTTACGCCTGTCCCGTCTCGCCGAACTCAGACAGCATTTAGACGCTGCAAACTAGCTGCGTACATCAATCAGGATGCGGCCTGCGATCTGATTATCGATCAGTTCGGCTGCAGTTCTCTCAATATCAGCAAGACCGATTGTTCGCGTGCTGCCATCAATCTGCTCGGGGGTCATGTTTTCTGACAATAACTGCCACGCCCGCTGACGGGTCTCAGCTGGTGCATGCACTGAGTCCACACCCTGTAAGCGGATGTTGCGTAGGATAAATGGGAAGACTGTGGTGTTGAGTTGAAAGCCTCCGGCGTTCCCTGTCGCTGCAATCACGCCGTTGTATTGAATCTGTGCGATCAGAGTTGCGAGGCATTGCCCTCCAACTGTGTCGATGGCCCCCGCGAACCGAGTGCTCTCGAGCGGCTTGGGATCCCGCATAAAGTCGGCGCGGTCTAAAACTTCCATTGCGCCCAACGCCTTCAGGCGCTCGGTTTCTGCGACCCGCCCTGTAATAGCATGGACCTCGTATCCGAGCGTCGATAACACCGTGGTCGCAACGCTTCCAACGCCGCCACTCGCGCCTGAGACCGCAATTGGGCCGTCGGCTGGTTTGAGGTCACTGTCGAGTAGCGCAAGGACGCAGAGCATCCCTGTTAAGCCGCCGGTTCCGAATTGCATGGCACGCCGACTATCGAGTGAGATGGGTGTTTTCACCAAGTAGGACCCCGGCACGCGAACACGTTCTGCCATCCCGCCTGTGTGCGTTTCGCCGACGCCGTGTCCTGTTAAAATGACATGCTCACCTGGCTTAAACGCTGGATCATCCGATTCAAGGACAACGCCTGCTGCATCAATGCCGGGGATCATCGGGAAATCCCGAATGATTTTACCTTTGCCCGTAATGGCCAATGCATCTTTATAGTTCAATGAACTGAATTCATTGGCGATGAGGACGTTACCTGTCGAGAGCGCGTCATTGGTGAGGGATTCGATCTGCACATGGGGAGCTTGTGTGTCTGTCTTGTGCAGGCGCAGCGCGCGGAATTCTGTCATGGGGTATCCTTTATTTTGGTTTCCCCAATAGTAATGGCCATGCGGCAAAAAAAAAGGGGAACCGAAGTTCCCCATTTTTCTCGAGTGGTGTTAAAGCTTAGTGCTTTGTAACAGTCTCGATTGCGCCTTTTACGATGTTTGAAGCATCGTCACGGCTCTTAACAAGTGTTTCTTGTGAAGATTTTGCGGCGTCGATCAGGCGAGCCTGAAGACCCTGA
>JAGYIK010000220.1 GCA_018402605.1 Litorivicinus sp.
CGAAGTCGTGATGTGAAAGTATTTGACCCTCCACTTACCGGAAGGCGTAGCTATTGCCCCGTTGGGTTTGCGCCTGAGCCCATTCTGAAACCGAAACCAAGGAAAGACTCAAAGTGAACCTTTTAAAAACATCTCTTGCTACAGCGGTCGCAGCGGCAGCACTCTCGCACCCCGCTTTTGCCCAAGATGCCGAGTTCCAGCTTCCGGATCGCTGCATTATGTCTACAGAAATGGGTGCTATGGACCATGGAGCTATGGGCCATAGTGTCGGCAATGGCGCAGAAATGATGGGGTCTGATAGCGTTGATCTCAGCACCTCTCCTGAACACGTTCAGGACAACATGCGAAAAATGATGATTACCATGCCTGCGATGGAACAAGGCATGATGAATGAAGATCCCGATGTCGCATTCGCGTGTGGCATGATTGCCCATCACCAAGGTGCAATCGACATGGCGCAGGTTTTGCTCGACCATGGCGATGATCCGGAAATGATCAAACTGGCCAAAGAGATCATGCAAGCGCAAGTGGGCGAAATTGAGCTGATGAAAAATTGGCTGGCTGCCTACGTAGAATAAACCAATTCTGGCTGCACAGTTCTCATCTGTGCGGCGCGTCCCTAAACGTTCCTTTTCGGAAGAGCTTGAAAAGGGTCGATCTTGCGCCGCCCAAAACCCCGTTCTTGCCGATCGCCGAATGTATCGCGAAGGTCCGCTGTCGTGAACCGGAAAAGATTTGCAATTTCCGCTCCCTGCACATCTTGTTCATTCATGCGATGCTCAGCGAATGACGGCTCTCCACCCTTTTCGCATTTCTCGAACAACCCGCACAGATCAGAACAGTTTGGTTGAGGCAGTTACGCCCATCCGCAACCGACATCGTAAGCGCTTCATTAGAAATGATTAATCGTCCTCAGCATGTAGCCTTGTGAATTCACCTGCGATTTCGCGTCCGTCGTGGTGTGCAGGATCAGGGCAATCACAATACAAATCGCGAGAACCCAAATTAATACATCCGGGTAGCAGCGTCTGCCGCGGACCGGCATGCCAGGGATGACTTTCCCAAGTCGCCCTGAGCTGGAAGTCTGTCGGCGTTGGGATGTCGATTTGTTATCGTTAGGTCGTGTCGATGGAGTCATGTGATCCTTCTTTTCGTTTCTCGAATGCATCACAACGAAGTTAACAATGCTATTTCAATCACCACCGACAATCCCATTGCACGGGACCTGCGGTAGGTCAGTTGCTTGGCGATAGTAGACTCTCAGCACTGAGCGCCAGTTGCTCGGGGTGTCCAGACTCATCGACGAGGACGAACGACGATCTGCCGCGCTCAAAGAGGGCGATGGTGCGCCCTTGATAGTCGAACGCCGTCGGCGGATCTTGTGACTCTCCGGAGCTGCGGACAACGGCCAAAAGCATGAGCCGCCCAAGTTCTGGCGAATCCACCACAATAGCAATTGCAGGGCGATCAGGAGTTGCAACGACTTGCACATCGCGCACCGTCCAGTCCTCTGGCAGAGACGGCAGGTCAATCCCGAGGGCGGCAACGATTTCCTGCGCGTTTATCTCAGCACTTTCGGGCTGTGACACCATCCAATGCCGAAGCTCCAGCGCGGCCTGTGCATCAAGTGCAGCCTCAACCAGTGG
>JAGYIK010000221.1 GCA_018402605.1 Litorivicinus sp.
TACTGAGTGACCCTCAAACCCTTGAGGTGGAGGTCGATAAGGGCCAGTCGCTCAATGCGGTGTTTGTAGCGCTCAGCGCACACGATGTGGCGGTCACCAGTATGCGCACCAAAACCAATCGCCTTGAGGAATTGTTTGTCCGAATGACGCAGGGAACCCCAGCATGAGTGAGTTGGCCAATTTTGAGAAAACAGCCAAGGATTTCGGTAACCCCAATTGGGTGGCGTATCAAACCATCGTGCGCACCGAGATCCGCCGCTTCACGCGGATTTGGGTGCAAACACTGATTCCACCAGCCATTACCATGACGCTGTACTTTGTCATCTTTGGCAGCTTGATCGGTCGTCGGATCGGGGAGATGGGTGGCTTCGATTACATGGCGTATATTGTGCCTGGCCTGATCATGATGAGTGTGATCACCAATTCATATGCCAATGTCTCGAGCTCATTTTTCGGCGCCAAGTTCGGACGCTTTGTTGAAGAGATGCTGGTCTCGCCCATCTCCAACCAAACGATCCTATTGGGCTATGTCACCGGTGGCGTCGCGCGCGCATTGTCGGTTGCTGTCATTGTCACCATTCTCTCGATGTTTTTTACCCATTTGGCGCTCTACAACCTGTTTGCCGTGGTTTCGATCACATTGCTCACGGCTGTCCTGTTTTCTTTGCTTGGTTTTATCAACGGGGTTTATGCGAAGCGTTTCGATGATGTAAGCATTGTGCCGACCTTTGTGTTGACGCCTCTGACCTATCTGGGTGGGGTCTTTTTCAGCATTGAGTTGCTGCCGGATTTTTGGGCCGGTGTGGCGCAATTAAATCCCATCCTCTATGTGGTCAATGCGTTCCGCTTTGGGATTTTGGGTGTGTCTGATGTGTCGCTCACAGGCGCTTACGTAACGCTGGTCACAATGACCGTGGTGGCCTATCTGGTGGCGCTTCGCTTATTAGCGAAAGGTGCTGGAGTGCGTTCCTAGTGGCAAATACCACAGGCCTTGAAGGCATCCAAGGGAGCTTGCCGCTTGGGCAGGTCTCCGCACAACCTGAGACTCTGGATCCGACAGTACTCGTTGGGGTGCCTCGATTGCTTGCGCGTGGTGTCGAAGGTATCGATGCAGATGGCTTTGTCGGTCACGATCTGTGGAATTGCTGGGAGATTGCTTGGCTCAATCCCGATGGACGCCCCGAGATGCGCATTGGTCAGTTGGTGATTCCGGCGGGAAGCCCGAATCTCTGTGAATCCAAATCCTTAAAACTCTTCCTCAACAGCTTCGCCAATGACGTGTTTGTCTCCGATGCGGACGTCGAGCGGATGGTGGTTCAGCATCTCACCCCTGTGTTGGGCGTGGTCCCTGAATTTTCCCTGTACCCCGTAACCGATGCGCGCTTCCAGGTGGAGTTGCCAAAGGGTGAATGTTTGGACCAGTTGCCGGTGAACCTCGCGGTCTACACGCCCAACGCGGCACTGTTACAGACGGTGCCAGACAAGCCCGGTCAGGCGCGGCATCACAGCCACCTGTTTCGATCGAACTGTCCAGTGACAGGACAGCCAGACTGGGCCACGGTGGTGGTGAAATATGCAGCCCCTGAGACCCTGATTCCGGAGCCCTTGCTTGCGTATCTGGTCAGTTAC
>JAGYIK010000222.1 GCA_018402605.1 Litorivicinus sp.
TTCACTCATGTACTCTTCGTTTTTGGCTTCCTGGTAGGGTTCAACGTAGCCTAAGAGCGATTCGTGTTTGTTTGTTGCCATCGTCGGCCAGACTCCACACAAAAAATTAAGACGCGGAAAAGTAGCAGAACCGCACCGACTGTACCACCTTCTTTCATAAGGAGAACAGATTGAGATCACATGATCTGCCCACGCTTGCAGCGCGAGTGCAGGAAATCCCGCCGTTTTATGTGATGGAGGTGGTCCGCGAAGCGCAGCGGCTTGAGTCAATGGGGGTCGACGTGATTCATCTGGAAGTCGGTGAGCCTGACTTTCCAACACCAGAGCCCGTCGTTCAAAGGGCGAGTACTGCATTGGAACTGGGCCGAACGCGATATACGGATGCGCGCGGTATCAGGGCACTTCGGGATGCGATCTCGTCTTGGTATGCCGGACAGGGCCTTGATGTGCCGGCAGACCGAATTCAGATTACACAAGGGGCGTCGGCTGCATTGCTACTCGCGGCGGCGGTGACCACCAATCCGGGTGATGGCGTCTTGATGGCTGATCCCGCTTATCCGTGTAATCCGCGGTTTATTGAGACTGTCGGTGGCGAAGTCCATTGGATTAAAACGTCGGCAGCAACAGGATTTCAGCCCACACGAGCAATGCTAGAAGCTGTTGCACGCACGTCAGATCGGGCATTGATGCTGGCTCATCCCGCGAATCCGACTGGGATGGCCGTTCCGGCATCGGATCTCTCTGAAATGCTGGCATGGTGTCGTGAGACAGGGCGGCACGCGATTGTTGATGAGATCTATCTCAATCTCTCGTTCAATCCGCTGAAAAGTAGCCTGGTGAGCTCTGATTCACACTTTGTTGCGGGTAGCTTTTCGAAATATTTCAATATGACAGGGTGGCGATTGGGTTGGTTGGTGGTGCCCGAATATGCACTGACCGCGACACAAAAGCTCGCGCAACATTTATTTATCTGTGCGCCTTCGTTTGCACAGGACGCTGCAATTGCCTGTTTCCAGGAGGATGTGCTGTCTGTCGCGGAATCGCATCGGTTAGAGCTTCTGGCCCGTCGCGATATGTTGATTCCGGCGTTGCGCGCGCTTGGCTTTCAGATTGTGCTTGTTCCAGACGGTGCGTTTTACCTTTTTGTCGACGCAAGCGCGTTAACAGACGATGCCCAATCGTTTTGCCTCGACTTGATTCGCCAGACTGGCGTCGCCTTAACCCCTGGGATTGATTTTTCGGCAACACTACCTCCGACCTGGATTCGCATCGCCTATACCCAGCCGATTGATCGATTGCACGAAGCCGTTACCCGAATATCTGAGTATCTGCATGCTCGAATTTGATGCGCCCCTCATTGAGGGACGATTGATCTCACGGTATCAGCGCTTTTTCGCCGATGTGAGGCTACCTGATGGTCAGGTGGTGACCGCGCACTGCGCCAATACCGGCCGGATGACTGGATTGCTCACTCCTGATGCACGCGTTTGGATACGAACCCAACCACCCGGTCGGAAGCTGGCTTATGCGTGGGAATTAGTCGAAACCCCTTCGGGCTTGGCGTGCGTCAATACCGCACGCGCGAATCCCCTTGT
>JAGYIK010000223.1 GCA_018402605.1 Litorivicinus sp.
GGTGTGAGGCATGCCATCCTTAACAACAGACGGCACAACACCAATCAAGGCCTGGGCTCCCAACTGGGTTGCCATGACCTCAATCGCCTCCGGGTTGTCACGCAATACTGCATCGAGCGCTATGCGATCTGCACCGCGCTGAATGACAGCCAACGCTTCATCTGGAGTCGCGATACCTCCGGAGTAAACAAGCGGGGTACCAAGCCCGGCTTTGGCGATAGTGTCCAGCAAGACCAGATTAGGACCTGAATTATTCGTGGTACGGTCAATACACTGAATTAGTATTTCATCCACACCCCAGCGATCAAGATTCTCTGCCAAGATCTCAGGGCGCCCCAAGGGCAAGTATTTGTTGTACCCAATCGACTGCACGGCCCAACCTTGCCTGACGGTGATCACACCAATCAATCGCTTTTTAAGCATGGTTCAAACCCTCGATCAGATTCTTTAGCAGAAGTTGTCCTGCAGCCTGGCTTTTCTCCGGATGAAATTGCACACCCACCACACTTCCTCGTCGCACAACCGCAGTGACGGGTCGTTCATGTCGAACGATCGCGGTGACATACTCGGCAGCCGATTCAAACACATACGAATGATTAAAATAGAATGCGTCACCATCGCTAGGCAATAAAAGCGGATCGGCCCCCAGGCACTCAATGTTGTTCCAGCCAATGTGCCATTGGGACTGTCCCAGTGCCTTCACCTCGCCAGGAATAAGATCGAGACCCGCCGTGTAACCATGTTCATGGCCTACTGTGGCCAGCAACTGCATGCCTAGACAAATTCCGATCAAGGGACGCTGTCGACGCACTTGGTCCTTGAGATACACATGCAATCCACGTTCAGCGATTTGGTGCATGGCCGATGAAAATGCGCCCACTCCGGGCAACACCATTAAATCCACGGAATCCAGAATATCGGGCGTATGGCCCACACGGACGCGAAAACCCAATTGATTGAGAGTGTGCTTGACTGAAGCGTGGTTCCCCATGCCATAGTCGACAATGCCAACGGTTGTGACCATTAGAGCCCCACCCCCACCTTGAACTTGCGCTTGACCGATCCATCGGCATGAAGATCAAACAGATCAAGATTCAAGGATTGTCGAACATGGGTCCAGAACTCTTCAGTACCTATGTCGATGAAGGCGCAAAAGCTCTCGATGTATTCATCAGAACACTGACCGTCATATTGTTCGACCAACTCAATGGCCTCTGATCTTTTCATGGTGCCCGACCGCAATTCTTCGTTCACGTATTCCGTGACCTTTCCAAAGCCGAACTTCAGGTACTTGATCATCTGATTCATGTTGTGCCAATCTTCGTCAAGATTGCTGATGCCATACAAATCGCCAGTATTGGATGGGTGAGCATCCCGAATTCTCAAACCGGAGGGACAGGCGTAGGCAGCGTTGTTGAGCAATGACCAGTCTCCCAAAAACCATCCCAAATAAATGATCTGGATATTGGCATCATCAAACTGCTCGACATCTGGATACACATAGGGAATCAGTTCTGCCGGAGAATAGCCTGACTCAAGCATCCAGGCATGACCAGAACTCAGGGTGTTGGAATACCGAAGGTTAT
>JAGYIK010000224.1 GCA_018402605.1 Litorivicinus sp.
TAGCCGCCGTGAATTAATACAATCAGTGGGCTTGGTGGATCTGTCTTACCCTGGTTTGCTGGAAATAAATCGAGTCGCTGTTTCGGATCAGGGCCATAGGCCAGATCGATGAGCGCATCGGGTTTCGATTCGCGGTAATTGTCGCCTTCGGCCCGCCAACGGGCAAAAATCTCGGAGTGTGCAGGGATCGCCCGCCGAACGTTGTAGGCTTGATCCAGAGCATCATCAAATCCATTAGACACCGAGGTAGCGCTCCTGTACGTCGGCAGAGGCGAGCAGGGCCTCAGAGTCGCCCTCCCAGACCAGTCGGCCTTTTTCCATGATGAAGTGACGGTCGGCGATGCGAGCCATGGCCTTTGGGTGCTTGTCGATGACTAAAATGGCCTGCCCGGATTCTTTGAGGTTGTGTTCAAGGATGTGCCAGATTTCCTCGCGGATCAGCGGTGCAAGCCCCTCCGTCGCCTCGTCGAGAATCATAAATTGCGGATTGGTCATCAATGCACGCCCAATAGCCAGCATCTGCTGTTCGCCACCGGAAAGCGTCCTTGCATACTGCGTGTCGCGTTCACGAAGCCTCGGAAACAAATCCATCACCTTTTCAAGGGTCCAGGGTGCATCCAAGCCAAAGCGATTGGCGGCCGTTGCGATCAGATTTTCAGTCACGGTGAGATTCGGGAAAACCTGGCGTCCCTCAGGAACATAACCGATCCCGAGCTTGGCGATGTGATGGGATTTAAGGTGTGAGATCGACTGCCCCAAAATCTGAATGTCACCTCCGGTGATGGGGTTGAGTCCCATAATGGCGCGGACCGTGGTGGTTTTCCCCATGCCATTTCGGCCCATCAGTGTCACCACCTCACCGGTATCGATGTGCATGTCGACCCCAAACAGCACTTGGCTGGTGCCATAGCCACCGGTGACCTCAGTCAGTTTTAACCAATTACTCATCCACCATCCCCAAGGTAGGCCGTTTGGACTGCCGTGTTATTGCGGACATTGTCTGGGGTGTCTGTGCAGATGACCTGACCTTTGACGAGGACACTGATGCGGTCGGCTAAACGAAACACCACATCCATGTCATGTTCGACAAGGAGCAGGGTTGTGTGTCCACGCAGTCGCTCAAGACGATCAGCCATCTCATGCGTCTCGGAGCTACTCATGCCGGCCATCGGCTCATCGAGCAGTAATAGTTTGGGCTTCAAGGCGAGGCCCACTGCCAGCTCGACCTGACGTTGCTGTCCATGGGCGATTTCCGATACACGCACATCGGCGATATCGACCAGATCTGTGGAATGCAATACGGCGCTTGCGGCATCAGTCAGCATCGGATCTGTTGCGGCTGGGGTCCAAAACCTAAAGTGGTGTGAATCTGCAGCCTGTACAGCCATCGCGATGTTGTCGCGAACCGTCATGTCTTGAAACAGTCGGGTGACCTGATAGGAACGGGCGATGCCGGCCTGTGCCCGTCGGTACGCAGGCCAGTGTGTGATGTCTTCACCCTGAAACAGGATACGGCCGCTGTCTGCGGCCATTTCGCCACTGAGTTGATGGATAGCAGTAGATTTCCCG
>JAGYIK010000225.1 GCA_018402605.1 Litorivicinus sp.
GAGGATTATCAGCTTGATATCATGATCGGCGAAGGGCCGGCTGCACGTTCGATCAAATTGGACTTGCCGCCTTTTACCTTGGTTGGGGCGACGACCCGCGCTGGATTGCTCACCAGTCCATTACGGGATCGGTTTGGTATTGTGCAACGATTGGAATTTTACTCTGTGGCCGATTTGAGTCGGATCGTTGCGCGCTCAGCGGCCTTATTGGGGATTCCATCGGACAGCGATGGCGCGGCCGAAATCGCCAGGCGCGCACGGGGGACCCCGCGTATCGCCAACCGCTTGCTGCGCCGCGTGCGAGATTTCGCGGAGGTGCGTGCCGATGGTCGGATTACCAAAGAGGTTGCCGATGGTGCCCTGAACTTATTGCATGTTGATGTGCATGGCTTCGATCAAATGGATCGCAAGCTATTGATGGTTCTTGCGAACCACTTTCAGGGCGGTCCAGTGGGAATTGAATCACTCGCCACATCGCTCGGTGAAGAGCGCGGTACATTGGAAGAAGTGATTGAGCCCTATCTGATCCAGCAGGGCTATTTGCAGCGCACACCGCGTGGCCGCACGCTGACACAAGCGGGCTACCGAGTGGTTGGGTTGGCCGCTGATGACGATCTGTTTCGGGAGAGTTGATGGCTTTTGAAATCCCGATTCGTGTGTATATCGAAGACACCGATGCCGGTGGGATTGTTTTTTATGCGAATTATTTGAAGTTTTTTGAGCGCTCGCGGACCGATTTTTTGCGAAGCGCAGGGATCGCGCAGTCTGCGACCATGCAAGATAACCTGATCTTCGTGGTGCGGCACGCGGCGATTGAGTACCGACAGCCTGCCAGACTGGACGATATGTTATCGATTTCATCTGCAGTCACGCGGATGACACCAACCCGAGTGTATTTTGTGCACGAGGCGATTCGTCAGTCTGATCGTGCACTTTTGGTGCGTGCAGAGGTGGAAGTTGTCAGCGTGAGATTAGATACTTTAAAACCGATGGCGATGTCTCAGGCATTGCGATCCCAACTACAACACACAATAGAGACCCGCAATGTCTGAAGAACTGTCGATTCTGAGTTTGGTATTACAAGCAGGGCCTGTGGTCCAGCTTGTGATGGCGTCCCTTGTCCTTGCTTCTGTATTCTCATGGGTTGTGATTTTTCAGCGCGCTCGCGTGCTGTCGCGCGCCGAGAAGCATGCGCGCATGTTCGAAGACACCTTTTGGAGTGGCGCAGAACTGGTTAGTCTGTACAAACAGGTCGCCAATGCGCCAAATGTCATTGGTTTAGAAGCCGTTTTTAAAGCGGGTTTTCAAGAGTTTACGCGCCTGCGCCAAGATGTCCGATCTGATCCAGATGCGGTCATGGAGGGCGTGCATCGTGCGATGCGGGTTGCGCGAGCGCGTGAAGAAGAGCGTTTGGAATTGCATTTGCCTTTTCTGGCAACGGTCGGCTCGATTAGCCCGTACGTCGGTTTGTTTGGAACCGTTTGGGGCATCATGAACTCATTTCGTGGTTTGGCTGCTGTCAAGCAGGCCACGCTTGCGACAGTGGCGCCGGGGATTTCTGAAGCTC
>JAGYIK010000226.1 GCA_018402605.1 Litorivicinus sp.
CGACTGATTACCGGCTATCAATTCGACACCTTCGACAAAGCCGCACAAGACCACCTCGTCAGCCAGCCGTTTCAACTGTCAAAAACCTGCAATCGCATGGGCTATCGGCTCGAGGGTCCACCACTTCCGATGGTCCCAAACGCAGGTCTGTCAGAACCCATCGCGCTCGGCTCGGTGCAAGTACCGCCCGACGGGTTACCCATCATTTTGATGCGTGATCGCCAATCGCTCGGCGGCTACCCAAAGCTTGGCGTCGTGATGCGGGAAGATCTTGGCGCCTTAGCTCAACGCAGTGCCGGTGATCCAATCGCATGGACCCTTATCTCTCGTGACACCGCACAACAGCGGCTACGCCAACTGCACCAGTTTTTCGGCCGGATTGTTTGAACGTACAAATCGTGCTACACCAACACCGTCTGAATCAGATTTCGATTCATGCGAATTGCAGTCAAACAACAAAAAATAAGGAAGATCAGTCATGCGAAATATTTTGCGCCCATGGATCCAAGCATCCGCTCTCACGGCAGCCCTGGCAGCAGCATCGGTTGCCTCGGCAGAAACCTGGGATATGCCTACACCCTATCCGGATGCGACCTTTCATACAGTCAACATCAATGAATTTGCGAAAGATGTGGCGGCACGCAGCAACGGTAAGCTGTCCATCACCGTGCACTCGGCGGGTTCGTTGTTTAAGCATCCCGAAATCAAAAATGCGGTCCGTAATGGTCAGGTCCCAATGGGCGAGTTTTTTCTCTCCTTACTGACCAATGAAAATCCGGCATTCGGGATCGATTCACAACCTTTCCTAGCCACCAACTATGAAGACGCGAAGCGTCTTTGGGCCGCGCAAAAGCCAGTGGTCGACAAGCTACTCGACGCGCAAGGATTGATCGCACTGTATGCTGTGCCATGGCCACCACAGGGTCTTTACACCAAGCGCGAAGTCAATTCCTTGGCCGACCTAAAGGGGATGAAATTCCGTACCAACAACGCTGTACTTGAGAAGCTGGCACAAAAAGCCGGTGCTGCACCGACACAGATCGAAGTCCCTGACATTCCTCAGGCATTCGCAACAGGCCGGGTCGAAGCGATGATCACATCACCTTCAACCGGCGCGAACTCCAAGGCATGGGACTACCTAAGTCACTTCTACGACACCCAAGCTTGGGTACCGAAGAATATCGTGGTCGTGAATAAGCGCGCGTTCCAACGCTTGGATGCAGCGACTCAACAAGCTGTGCGTGATGCGGCAGCTGCAGCCGAAGCCCGTGGATGGGAGATGAGTCAAAAGGAAACTGCAGCGAAGATTGCAGTGCTCAAAGAAAATGGCATCACTGTGCACACACCATCGAAAGAATTGATGGATGGCTTAAAAGCACTCGGTACAGAGATGATCACTGAGTGGAAGGCCAGTGCAGGGGCGGACGGCGAATCGATCCTCGCGAACTACTAAGCTGCATGACCGATCAGCCTCGTCGACTTCGTCGACGTCTCCTGAACACACTGTATCAAGGCAGCGCCCTCTCTGGGGCGCTCACCTTGATCGCGATTTGCAGCGTGATCA
>JAGYIK010000227.1 GCA_018402605.1 Litorivicinus sp.
ACCACGTTTGGCATCGTCTTTTCGCTCATTTTTGAAAGCTGGGCTTTCTTCCGGTTGGTTCCGCTGCACGAATTCCTATTTGGTCTCAAGTGGGAACCTCAGGTTGCAATCCGTGCCGATCAAATCGCAGGTGCAGGTGCTTTTGGGGTTATACCAGTCTTTGTCGGAACCTTGGTGATCATGAGCATCGCGCTTTTTTTCGCAGTGCCGATCGGTCTCATGTCAGCGATCTATCTTAACGAGTTCGCCGCACCACGTACACGTAATATCATTAAGCCTATTTTAGAAATTCTTTCTGGTATCCCAACCATTGTCTACGGTTTTTTTGCAATCCTCACCGTAGCGCCGTTTTTGCGCGAAACTGGGGGCGATCTTGGCCTGACGCTTGCGCCAAACACTGCGCTGGCTGCAGGTAGCGTGATGGCTATCATGCTTATTCCATTCATATCATCCTTTTCAGATGATGCCCTATCGGCAGTGCCGCGGTCGTTGCGTGACGGCTCCCTGGCGTTGGGTGCAACGCGCGCTGAAACGGTGCTGAAAGTACTCTTTCCCGCAGCGATCCCTGGTATCGTGGGGGGCGTATTGCTGGCCGTCAGCCGCGCCATTGGGGAAACCATGATTGTCGTCATGGCAGCTGGTTTGATTGCAAGGCTCACGATCAATCCGCTTGATAGTGTGACCACGATGACAGTGCAGATTGTGACGATGCTTATTGGCGACACCGAATTCGACAATCCAAAAACACTCGCGGCTTTTGCACTTGGTATGCTGCTTTTCGTTGTAACGCTTTGCATCAACATTCTGGCGCTTGGCATCGTGCGCAAGTACCGCGAACTCTACGATTGAGGGGCCCGAAATGACTGATATTCCCGAGCAGACTTCCGCGCCGACCTATTGGGACTCTGAGCGCTATACCGTTCGCACCCGCGCACGTCATCGCAGCGAGATGTGGTTGCGTGGTTTGGGTATGGGTGCCATCGGCATCGCGCTTTTGATGTTGGCTATCATGCTGACCTCGATCCTGACGAGTGCAGTGGGCGCCGTGCGTCAGACACATGTGACGATCGAAGTGCCAATCCCAGCAGATGCGGTTAACGCAGCCGATCCCTTTTCGGCCAATTGGCGCAGCATCATGCAAAGCTACATTGCATCTGTCTTTCCCGAAGCCGAACCTGCGCAACTGCGTCAGTTGGGCGGCGTGTTGTCGAATGGCGCACAGTTTCGGGTTCGTGACGCGGTTGTCGCCGACCCAAGCCTGATCGGACGGACGCTGACCATTACGGTGCCTGTGTCCGACCCATTTGATCAGTTGGCAAAGGGGTACCTTGACCGCACCGCTCCGGAAGAACAGCGCCGTCTCAATGACCTTCAGATATCTGCTTTTGACCGTTTTGAGCAAGCGGGCGCAATCTCAATGCCGATCAACACTGGGCTTTTGACGTATGGAGACTCGCGCTTTCCAGAGCTTGCTGGTTTGCGTGGTGCGATGTTTGGCACTATCTTCTTGCTGCTAACAACTTTTTTAATTGCCTTTCCAGTTGGGATCGGCGC
>JAGYIK010000228.1 GCA_018402605.1 Litorivicinus sp.
TCTTCTGTTCAGCTTCAGTGAACTCAATGATGTTGATATCAGTCTGCACCTCAAGCTGGCTTACAGCAGGAATCGGGACGCCGGCAGCAAACGCGATAACGTCAAGAAGTCCATCCTGCAACTGACCACCGAGATCAGACCAACCACCATTGCGGCGATCAAACTGAACACCAAGAGCTTCTAGCATCCGCGGGAAATAGGTATCAGATGTCGATCCAGCTGGACCAAAACCAATTTTCGCACCCGCAGGGATGTCGGAAATGGACTTGATGCCAGACTTAGACAGCACAGTGACTGAGAATGGCGTCTGATACATCGGGAACATCGCACATGCGTTATCCATCTTCAGACCGGGAGCGATTGGGTTTGTACCGTCCATTGACTCACGCGCAGGGCCCATCGTGGTCATGCCGAATGCTGCATCACCTGTGTGCACTAGTGCCATGTTCTGCATCGGACCACCAGTGACTTCCGCACCACCGGATACGCCCAGTTCGTCGGCAACCAAGTTTGCCCAACCCGCACCGTAGGTGAAGAATGTACCGCCCTGAGACGCGGTTCCGACTGTAAAGCTCTCTGGCCAGCCAGTACGGTCAACTTTTGCATGGCCGCCTGCGATGGCGCTTGTGGAGAGCACAGCTGCTAGAGCTGCACATCCGAGAATGTTCATTTTTTTCATAGTATTCTCCAAGGTCTGGAATAAGACGTGTTTGTCTCTTATGTTTGTTTCTCAAACAGGCTGATAGTAGGGGCATTTAGAGCGCATTCCAAGAAAGAAAGGCGTCTTTGTGAACCATCGCTCGGCATCACGCGATAAGGCGAGACCAAATAGAACCAATCTGTGGAGTGAGTAGAAGACTTATTTTTTGTCTGTTTGAGTCGCCTTTACGATCAAATTTGTAATGGCGCCCTTTGCTTTTCTTCTGTGGTGCTGCGAAAGCACTAACCAATAGATGCCATTATATTTTTAAGCTGGCGCGTCGACTCTGGCTCCTTCTTGAGCAGCACATCATCGTTGATTCTAAGAATGACACTCTTGATGAGATCAGTGGTATTGGTGATGTTTGACATCAATTTTAGCGTTTCGATATCACTGTGAATCTGCCGGCCTTTCAACGACAGACGTTTTTCTGCCTTACCCTTTGCAAGATCGCTGTTTAAAAACTGTGCAATGTTTTTTGCCGACTTTTCATCAGTCGCCATTGCATGAATGTAATATTTCACAAGGTTTGGCACAAAGTCAGTTGACCCACCCAATTCCATCGTAGCCAAGTTGAGGATGTCCACCATATGAGCTGGCAGGCGGCTTTCGATCGGTTTCCTTTGTGCTTCCAACCGCTTTTTTACCACTGGCATTGACTGATGAGGCAGGGTGCTCACTTGGTCGCATTTGTCGCAAACTCCTACCAATACATTCTTCACTAATCCACTACCGTCACTGAACGGCACGTCTCGCAGTTTGAACGTTGCATTTTCAAGTGAACGACAGTGCTCACAGATCGCTTTTTGTGAATCACCTACCTTAAAAATTTTCATAACTCACC
>JAGYIK010000229.1 GCA_018402605.1 Litorivicinus sp.
CGAGAACGATATCAGCGAGAAAGTGCATTAATAGATCCATTCACACTCGGAGATTCGGCGTCCAAGTATAGCGACACTCGAGCGGTTGCAGTATTCGCTGCAATCAGGGTGCCACCACTGCAGGTTTTTCCCCAAACATCCCGAGCAAACTGCATAATCTGCATCTAAATTCACCACGTGAGAAATAAAAATGTCCTCCAAACAGGTTCATGGTCGTTGCCACTGCGGTCAAATCGAGATTTCTGCAACAGTAGACACTGACAAGGTCATGGCCTGTCATTGTTCGGATTGTCAGACGTTCAGCGGTGCACCCTATCGCGCCGTCGCAATGGTGCCGGCGGCAGGGATCCGGATCCAAGGCGAGCCGCGTGAGTATGTGAAAGTGGCGGACAGCGGCAACAAGCGATTCCAAGCATTTTGTCCAAACTGCGGCACGCAGCTGTATGCCGCAGACGCTGAGAAAACGATCTATAACGTGCGAACTGGATTTTTGGATGCGCACGGCGATTTGCACCCTGTGAAACATATCTTCGGACAGTCTGCGGTGTCATGGGTGCATGATCTCTCAGAGACTCCCTGGCATGAAACAGGGCCCAACAGCGTATTGTGTGATCCAAAAACTGGTCAGCCTAAATAAGGCACTGGACTTTGGAGTCATGTCACTGGGAGCAGTCGGCCCAATCACGGATAGGTCGCTACACTTTGACCTGATGGATGAGTGGAGTAGAGAAGATGGCTGACTATGATTTGGTTGTGAAACATACCAATCGACAAAAATCGATCGGGTTGCGCGTGAGGCCAGGTGAAGTCGAACTCAGTTGTCCACGATGGACCACGCAGCCGCTCATTGACCAAGTGCTGAGGGACCGAGCACAGTGGATCAAGCGTCAGTTAGCGGAATGCGCCAGTTTGCCTGTTGCTCAGAAGCCACAACCTATCGATGGCGCAACCTGGTTGTTTCGCGGGCAACCGCATGTGCTGAGGATTCATATTGGGCCGCGATCTATTGAGTTCGAGTCGGGATCGATTCACGTGACCCTACCCGAACATCAGCAGACCGCTGCCCATGTGACCAGGCAAATTGAGCAACTTTTTAAAGCCAAAGCACTTTCCCAATTCAAAGAGCGGTCTGCCTACTTCGCCAAGCAGATGTCGCTTGGAACTCCGGAGATTCGGGTACGGCGGTATCGGTCGAGGTGGGGCAGTTGTTCTGCGCGGGGCGTGGTGACTTATCATTGGCCAATCATACAGGCGCCAGACTGGGTGTCTGATTATCTGATCGTGCATGAGCTATCTCACCTGGTGCACTTTGATCACTCACCTGCTTTCTGGGCGCAGGTAGAGTCGGTCATGCCCAATTGGCGTGATGCCAGGCTCTGGTTAAAGGAGCAGGGCGCACCACTTCTGCTGCCGTGATTCTGCGTTCGGCCTCCACCCAAGGGTTTCAATTGCCGTATTCGGCTCCATCACAGATTCGTATTCACAACGGTGTCATGGAGATATGTATGTTTGGCCTATTTAAAAAAGATCCAAAAAAGC
>JAGYIK010000023.1 GCA_018402605.1 Litorivicinus sp.
TGTGACCAATGTGCCCAGAATGCGGCGGCCTGAGCACGAATCGACGGGCGCACCAATGCCAATGCATCGGATTGGGTCTCTTCGACATAGGTTTGTCGGCCTGGAAGACCCTCAAGACCGCGCTTTAACATCTCGGTTGTGGCGTGGTAAAGCTGACGCAAGAGAGACGCACGCCAGCTGGTCCAGAGTTCGGGGTTGGTCGCGGTGATATCGGCAACCGTCAGGCAGAGTAGGTAGTTCAAGCGACGCTCGTCGCCAACAATCTCAGCGAAAGCGCGGATTTCATCCGGGTCTGAGATGTCTTTGCGTTGTGCGGTCATCGACATCAAGAGGTGATTATTGACAAGCCACGAGACCAAACGTGCGTCGTACTCCGACAAACGATGGTGTTTGCAGAAGTTGTACGCATCGATCGCGCCGAGCTCTGAGTGGTCGCCGCCTCGGCCTTTGGCAATATCGTGGAATAGGGCTGCCAGATACAGCAGTTCTATTTTTGGTAACTGTTGTGTGAGGTCGGTGACGATGGGGTAGTCATCCCGAACGGTTCCCATATAAAACCGAGTGATATTTCGGATCAGCTGCAGCGTGTGCGCATCGACCGTGTAGATGTGAAACAAGTCGTGTTGCATGAGGCCCATGATGGCGCCAAATTCAGGGATGTAGCGACTGAGAATGCCGTAGTAACGCATCCGGCGTAAAATCTCGGGCAACTTCTCAGGATATCTCATCAACTCCATGAAATAACTAATATTTACAATGTCTTTTCTAAAGGCATCATCAATCAGATGGCGGGCGGTGTACATCTGGCGCGTGGTCGCTGCCCGTAGGCCCTTGAGGTCTGGATTTTGTGCCAAGAGTACGAAGGCCTCGAGTAATGCCGAGGGGTTGCGCTCAAAGCCGTTCTCATGGATCAACTCCAAGTGCTGTCCACGGACCTGCCAGCGGGCATTGAGTGGCGTGACGGCCACACTGGTTGGGTCACAGAGCACGGTTTCTTCGAAGTTCTGTAACAACATGTCATTGAATTCACCCATACGCAGTGTCATGCGGTAGACCTGCTTCATGAAGGCTTCGATGCGCTCTTTGGGATCGGCCTCGGTGAATCCCATTGCTTCTGCCACCTGGGCTTGGTGATCGAACAGGAGTTTGTTCTGCGCGCGACCTGCACACATGTGTAGTGCGAAGCGGGTGCGCTTCAAAAATTGTTCTGCTTCGTCGAGAAGACGAAACTCACTTTGTGTGAGGAGTCCCTCGTCGACTAGCGTGATTAATCGCGTGGTGCGGAAATGGCGTCGCGTGACCCAGATGATGGTGTGTAGATCGCGAAGACCACCGGGCGCATTTTTGATGTCAGGTTCAAGCCGGTTGTCTGAGTTGTCATGTTTGTCGTAGCGCTCATCTTGCTCGGCCACCTTGGCCTGATAAAACGCCTGGGTGCTCCAGAGGCTGTCATCAAAGGCAACTGTTTCGAGCCGCTCCATCATTTCAGGGCGTGCGCAAATGGGCCGACATTCGATGAGACTTGTGGCAATCGTAATGTCGCCTCGGGCCAGTTCTCTGCAGTCATCAAAGGATCGCACAGCGTGGCCAATCTCGACATTGAAGTCCCAAAGGCGTGTGGTGAAGGTGGTGAGCTGCTCAGATGCAGCCTTGATATCGTTTTCTTCACCGAGTATCAGGACATCGACGTCTGAGAACGGATGCAGTTCCCCGCGACCGTAACCGCCAACCGCAAACAGTCCCAGTGGGTGGTCATCAAGCTGGCTGTCAGTCCACAGCGCATCGAGAAGGCGATCAACGACCATGGCGCGGGCACCGAGTAAATACTCGATGAAAATCCCATCGGCAAAGGCCTTGTGCATCAGGGATTGCTGTCGTTTTAAATAGTCACGGATCCCAGACGGTGTTAAATCGGAGGGAATCTCGAGATCCGTGGAGAGTGGGCCTGTGATCAGTGCCATCAACCGATCCTCGGAAACTGTTCGTCAGACTCTCGATACGTCAAAATTTCATAGCCCGTCGGCGTCACGAGGATGGTGTGCTCCCACTGGGCGGACAGTTTGCGATCCTTGGTCACCGCGGTCCAGCCGTCTGACAATAGCCGCGTGTGTCGCTTGCCTTGGTTGATCATCGGCTCAATCGTGAAGGTCATGCCCTCTTTTAAGGCGACACCTGTGCCGGGCTTACCGTAATGCAGGACCTGAGGATCCTCATGGAATACCTTACCGATGCCGTGGCCGCAGAATTCTTCAACAACTGTGTAGTAGTGGCTTTCTGCATGGACTTGGATCGCATGGCCGATATCCCCGAGGCGTGCGCCGGGTTTGACCAGTTCGATCCCCTTGTACATGCATTCTTGTGTAATTTGGATTAGGCGCTCTGCATAGGGTTTGATCTCGCCAATCACATACATTTTACTGGTGTCACCGTGGTAGCCATCTTTCAGCACGGTGACATCAATGTTCAAAATGTCGCCTTTTTTCAGCTCTTTTTCGTCATCAGGGATGCCATGGCACACCACATGGTTCAGGCTGGTGCAGATGGATTTTGGAAAACCCCGGTAGTTGAGTGGTGCCGGTATGGCCTGTTGCACATTGACAATGTAATCGTGGCAAATACGATCGAGCTCACCGGTCGTGATGCCAGGCTTGACGTGTTCGCCAATCATCATCAGGCATTCAGCGGCCAGTTGGCCTGCGACTCGCATTCCTTCGATATCTTCTGGTGTTTGGATACTGTGCGCCACGGGAACTCCTTTGTCGAAGCGATCAGTATGCCAGATGTGGCATTCCGATCGAAAGTTGTTATACTTCGCGCCGCTTGAAATCGCAGGCTTGTCACTAACCTGTCATGGGGTGCCTTATATAAGGTCATGGCAGGGGCAAGTCTGTTTTGGACCAACCCCTGACAAGGAAATACACATGGCAAATGTCAGCATGCGCGATCTGCTGAAGGCGGGCGCACACTTCGGTCACCAGACACGGTACTGGAACCCTAAAATGGCACCATTTATCTTTGGTGCACGCAACAAAATTCATATTATCGACCTCGAATTGACGGTGCCTGCACTTGAAAAGGCCGTCGCAATTGTTCGTGGTATGGCGCAAAACAAGAACAAGGTTCTGTTTGTCGGCACCAAGCGTGCTGCCGCCAAGATCATCAAAGAGCAGGCCGACCGCTCAGGCCAGCCGTACGTCAACCACCGTTGGCTCGGTGGGATGTTGACCAACTGGAAAACCATTCGTCAGTCGATCAAGCGCTTAAAAGACCTTGAAGTCAAAATGACCGACGGTACGCTCGATAAGATCACTAAAAAAGAGGCGTTGGATTTGTCGCGCCAGCTCGAAAAGCTTGAGCGTTCGATTGGCGGTATCAAAGAAATGGGTGGCTTGCCCGATGCGATCTTTGTCGTCGATGTCGATCACGAAAAAATTGCGATTCAAGAAGCCAACAAGCTGGGTATTCCAGTGATCGGTATTGTCGATACCAACTCGGATCCAGATGGCGTTGACATTGTCATCCCAGGCAACGACGACGCGATCCGCGCAATTGAATTGTATGCGCAGGCCATTGCCGATGCGTGCATTGAGGGCGCGGCAGAGAGTCTTGGACGCAGTGATTACGTCGAAGTGGATGCAGAGCCTGCTGCTGAAGAGAAGCCAGTCGTTGAAGCGAAGCCAAAAGCTAAAGCGAAACCAAAAGCACAGCCAAAGGCGGATGCTGTAGAAGCGGCCCCAGAAGTGGCAGTTGCAGAAGTAGTAGAAGCGGCTGCTGAAGAGGTGGTTGGAAGTTGCGCCTGAAGTGGTCGCTGAAGCACCCGCTGAAGCCGCTCCTGAAGAGAACAAAGACGCTTAACGGACACATTAAAAGAGGATTCAGCATGGCCGATATTTCAGCCGCGATGGTCAGGGGAACTGCGCGAACGCCAAGGACTTGGCATGATGGAATGCAAGCGTTGGTGGAAGCGTCAGGTGATTTGGACCTGGCGATTGAGAAACCCGCAAATCATCAGGGATGAAAGCCGCAAAGAAAAAGCCCGGTCGTGTTGCGGCCGACGGCGTGGTTCGTGTTGCAGTCAACGGGGCCAAGGCACCCTGTTGGAAGTGAACTCTGAAACCGACTTCGTTGCGCGGATGACAATTTCTCTCGCCTTTGCAGACCGTGTGATTGCAGGAGCTGCGGCGAGTGCATCGACCGACGTTGCTGCATTGATGGCAGGCGAGCTCGAAAGATGCCCGTTCTGCGTTGGTGCAAAGATCTTGGTGAGAATATCACCGTGCGCTCGGATCGCAAAAATTGAAGCCAAGGTGGTGGGTGCATACGTGCATTCAAATGAAAAATTGCGTTCTCATTGGTTTTGGATGGTGGTTCAGACGAGCTGGCTAAAGACATTGCAATGCACGGCCGCAGCAAACCGATGGTGATTAGCCCCGACGACGTTGATCCAGCGGTGATCGAGAAAGAGAAAGAAATCTTCATCGCACAAGCGGAGAATTCAGGAAAGCCTGCGGAGATCATCGAGAAGATGATCGGTGGCCGGATCCGGAAATTCCTTGCGGAAGTGAGTTTGGTTGATCAACCATTCGTGAAGAACCCAGAGCAGACGGTTGGCCAGCTTGCGAAGGCGGCGGGAGCGAGTGTGACTGCAATGGTTCGATTCGAAGTCGGCGAAGGAATTGAAAAAGAAGAAGTGGATTTCGCGGCAGAAGTCATGGCGCAGGCCAGAGGCAACTGACTAGAAATTCAAAAAAGGCCGCATGAGCGGCCTTTTTTTTGGAGGACGTATGGCTAAAGGTGAACGATCTGCACGGTACAAGCGGATTCTATTGAAACTCTCGGGAGAGGCTCTTGCGGGCCCAGAGGGATTTGGGATTTCGCCTCAGGTTCTTGATCAAATGGCGCTCGAAATTGGTCAGTTGGTTGGCATTGGGGTGCAAGTTGGACTGGTGATCGGCGGCGGTAACCTGTTTCGCGGTGCGGCCCTGCATAAAGCGGGCTTAGATCGTGTCACAGGTGATCATATGGGGATGCTTGCGACCCTGATGAATGCGCTGGCAATGCGAGACGCACTTGAGCGGTCATCGATCGCTTCGCACGTGATGAGTGCGATACCGATGAGTGGCATGGTGGAACATTATGATCGGCGCCGCGCAATGCGGTATTTAGATCAAAATGATGTGGTGATCTTTGCCGCAGGAACCGGTAATCCGTTTTTTACCACCGACTCAGCGGCCTGTTTGCGTGCGATCGAAGTGGACTGCGATTTGGTTTTGAAAGCGACCAAGGTGGACGGTGTGTACGATAGTGACCCCGTGACCAATCCAAATGCAGTAAAATATGATGTTCTCGATTATGAGACGGTGCTGGCAAAGCAGCTCGGTGTGATGGATCTGACAGCCATTTGTTTGGTCCGTGATCATGGGATGCCGGTACGCGTGTTTAATATGAATAAACCAGGTGCCTTGGTTGCGATTATTCGCGGCGAAAGTGAGGGTACGCTGATTGAGCAAGGAACAGATGCGTGATTGATGAAATCAAAACCGATGCGAAAAGTCGGATGGAAAAATCTCTAGAAGCCTTGGGGCATGCGTTTGCAAAGATTCGCACCGGTCGTGCGCATCCATCGATCTTGGATGCTGTGAAGGTCGATTACTATGGATCAGAGATGCCAATTGCGCAGGTGGCCAACATCAACGTTGAGGATGCTCGGACGTTAGCAGTCACCCCATGGGAAAAAGCCATGGTCGGTGAGATCGAGAAAGCCATCATGAAGGCAGACCTTGGGTTAAATCCGTCAACTGCCGGTGCAGTGATCCGCGTGCCGATGCCGCCGCTGACGGAAGAAACACGCAAGGGCTACACCAAGCAAGCGCGTGCCGAGGCGGAACAAGCCAAGGTGGCGGTTCGAAATATTCGTCGGGATGCGATGGCGCAGGCCAAAGATCTCCTGAAGGAAAAAGAGATCACCGAGGACGATGAGCGACGGTTTGGTGACGAGATCCAAAAGTTAACCGATGACATGGTCAAGCGCATTGATCAACTTCTGGCGGACAAAGAAGTCGATTTGATGGAAGTCTGAGGTTCATGGCCGAACCGCACCTACCAAGTCATGTGGCCATCATTATGGATGGCAACAACCGTTGGGCTCGTGCTCACGGTAAACGGAAGCTGGCTGGTCATGCAGCTGGGGCTGATGCGCTCCGCGCTGTGATCCGAAAGTGTATTGAGCGTGGAGTCCAGACACTGTCTGTCTTTGCGTTTTCAAGCGAAAACTGGAGTCGACCGAAGATTGAGGTTGACGGCCTAATGCGTTTGTTTGAGAAGTCCCTCAACGATGAAGTCCCTGAATTGGTGGATAACAAAATAGCCATTCGAATTGTCGGCGATCGCAGTGCGTTTTCCCCCTCACTGCGTGACGCCATGCGTCGGGCAGAAGACGCAACCCAAGGTGGCTCGCGATTGCACCTGAATATCATGGCGAACTATGGGGGTCGTTGGGATATTGTGGATACCGCGCGCCGGTTGGCTCAGGCGGCAGTTGATGGTCGCGTCGCGCCGGATGCCATTGATGAATCGCTGTTCGAAACCATGCACAACCTCTCCGAACAGGAGCCTGTCGATCTGCTGATCCGAACCGGTGGTGAGCATCGCATTTCGAATTTTCTGCTGTGGCAAGCGGCCTATGCGGAATTGGTGTTCAGTGACGTGCTCTGGCCTGATTTTGACGGCGCTGCTTTGGATGCCTGTTTGATTGCCTATGCCAATCGTGAACGACGCTTTGGAATGACCTCAGAGCAAGTCCGGGGTACGCCGTGTTAAGAGCTCGGGTTCTGACTGCGCTGTTGATGTTACCCGTCGCACTCTTGATTTTATTTGTGTTGCCTGCGGACGCCTTCGCTTTGGCGGTCGGTATCATTGTGTTGATGGGTGCTTGGGAGTGGGTGCGCCTGTCTGGCTTGGTTTCACGCATTGCCCGCTGGCCATTGCTTGGTTTTTTTGCTTTGATCTTGTGGTCAGCTTACCAATTGCCCTCGGTGTATGTGCCGATGGTGCTGGGTATCGGCTGCGTGTTCTGGCTAGCAGCCTTACTGATGGTCTGGAAATACCCCCGCAGTAAGGAGCAAATTGGCGGTCGTCGAATGAAGCTCGGCTTTGGTCTTCTGGTCTTGATTCCGGCGTATGTCGCGCTCTTATATCTCCGTCGCCATGATGCGCACCTTCTGTTAATCGCAATCCTTGTGGGTGTCATTTGGGCAGCCGACGTGGGTGCTTATTTTGTCGGTCGACGCTTTGGTGTTCGGAAACTGGCGCCGAACGTGTCACCTGGGAAAAGCTGGGCCGGTTTGCTCGGTGGAGTCGTAATGGCGCTGGTCATTGGTTTACTGAGCGCTTGGATTGGTGAGCCGAAAGAAGCCCTGTTTTCCATATCAGCCTGGACTTGGCTCATTGCGATCTGCGGCGTCACCGTCCTGTTCTCAGTACTCGGTGATTTGTTTGAGAGTCTGATCAAACGCGAGCACGGCGTGAAAGACTCATCCGGACTGCTTCCTGGCCACGGGGGCATATTGGATCGCATTGATTCACTGACTGCCGCGACACCTGTTTTTGCGCTCTTGGTTTACCTCACAGGATGGCCACTGCCATGAGCTTGGGTGTTGCGTTATTCGGTGCGACCGGATCGATCGGGGACTCGACATTATCGGTCATCGAGGCGTATCCGGATCGCTTTCACTTAGAGGTCGTCAGCGCGCATCATTCGGTTGACAAGTTACTCAACATTATCCGTCGATTTGCACCAAAACACGTGATTTTAACGGATACAAGCCAGGCCGACTTATTGCTCTCAAGACTGCCTCACGACTTTAAAGGATCTGTCGCTTTTGGCGATATTGCATTGACAGAGGCCGCAGTTGCGTCCGAAGTCGATGTGGTGATGGCTGCAATTGTCGGCGGAGCGGGATTGGCATCGACCTGGGCTGCTGTCAATGCGGGCAAGCGAGTTTGTTTGGCCAACAAGGAATCACTCGTGATGGCCGGATCGTTGATGATGGCCGATGCGAAACGCACAGGCGCCATGCTGTTGCCAATCGATTCAGAGCACAACGCAATGTTTCAATGTTTGCCCGAGCATTATCGAACGGGTGAGCCGATCGCAGGACTTCGGCAGTTGATTTTAACCTGTTCTGGCGGTCCATTTCGAACCTGGTCCGGGCGGAAAATGGCAAAAGCCAGTATTAATGACGCGATTGCACACCCCATTTGGTCCATGGGAAAAAAGATCTCGGTGGACTCCGCCACGCTCATGAACAAGGGGCTTGAGCTGATCGAGGCGACCCATTTATTTCAGGTGCCCGAGTCGGCGATTGAAGTTGTCATTCATCCGGAGTCGACGGTGCACTCGATGGTTGAGTTCACGGATGGCTCGATTTTGGCGCAACTTGGCAGTCCTGATATGCGGATTCCGATTGCCCATGCGTTGGGATTTCCGAATCGTTTATCGATAGATGTCGAGCGTCTGTCACTGACGTCATTGAAGTGTTTAAACTTCGAAGCCGTTGATCACGCCCGATTTCCAGCCTTAACCCTCGCGAGGCAAGCCAGTGACGCCGGTGGTGATCGTCCGATTGTGCTCAATGCAGCCAACGAGATTGCTGTTTCAGCCTTTCTCGATGGACGTATTTCGTTCCCGCGAATTACTGCACTTGTGTCCGAATGCTTGAATCGACTCCCACAACAGCCTATATCCTGCTTAGAGGATGTGCTGATGGTTGATACACTGTGTCGACAAGCCGCACTGGATTGGATGCAGGAGGGCACATGATTACAACGATTCTCGCTACGATTGTCGCACTGGGTGTTTTGGTCACAGTCCATGAGTTTGGACATTACTGGGTGGCAAAACGCTGTGGGGTACGTGTGCTCCGGTTTTCAGTTGGTTTTGGGAAGCCGCTGTACAGCTGGACAGATCGTTCCGGGACTGAGTTTTGTGTCGCTGCAATCCCACTGGGTGGGTATGTCAAAATGCTGGATGGTCGGGAACACGACCTCGATGCTGCATCAAAAGCAGAAGCTTTTGATCAAAAAACCGTGGGTCAACGGTTTGCAATTGTCGCTGCTGGCCCTGGAATCAATTTAATTTTTGCCGCCATGGTGTATGCGCTGATCAGTATGATCGGTATTCAAACGCCCGTACCGGTGGTGGCTGAACTGCCAAAAGGATCCTCATCGCAAGTCCGATTACCTGCTGAATTGGTGGCCTTTGACGGGCGCACGATGGAGTCATGGGAGCGTGTCTCGATCGCGATGGTTGATGTCATTGGCGATGGACCAACTATCGAGCTGCGGCTGCGGCCATTAGACTCCAATACGGTGCAGTCTGTGCAAATCCCTGTGCCCCGTGATCTGGTCGCAGATCAAAGTCCGCTCGTGGCTTACGGTATCCGTCCCTGGTCGCCAACTGTTGAGGCGGTGTTTGAGCGGATCGTTCCCGGTGAGGCCGCCGAGCGGGCAGGTGTAATGCCGGGTGATCGGGTCCTGGCTGTCGATGGTGAAACAGTTGCTGACTGGGCCGCCTTTGTGGGTCTGGTTAAAGACGCCTTCGATCGACAAATTACCCTGACGATCGAGCGCGCCGGGCAGACTGTCGAGATTCCTGTGGTTCCGTCTCGTCGCGACTCTGCAGAAGGACCGATTGGATTTTTGGGTGTGGCACCTGTGATTGAGGCGATGCCGCCACATTTAATTCGCACGGTGCAAGAAGGCCCGATCGGTGCGCTGTGGGTCGGTGTTGAGCGCACTGTCGAGATGAGTTTGCTGACTGTCGAGTCGATTGGCAAGATGATCACTGGTGTCCTCTCGCCGCAGAACTTGAGTGGTCCAATAACCATTGCTAGAGTGGCAGGTGACTCGGCAAGTTCCGGTTGGTATGCCTATTTGAGCTTCATCGCATACTTAAGCGTGAGCTTGGGTGTTTTGAATTTGCTCCCCATCCCTGTATTGGATGGTGGTCATTTGGTGTTTTTTACATGGGAATGGTTGCGTGGTAAGCCGGTTCCAGAAGCCGTGCAGATGCAAGGCGTTCGGATCGGCATGGCGCTCTTGATGGGGCTCATGTTTTTTGCGTTTTACAATGATTTGATGCGGCTGTAAGCCGCACGGTACTGGGAAGTTCTCACCATGCGTTGTTCTCTACCATTGAGTGCACTGGCATTTGCACTCGCGCTCTCTGCCCAGGCGGCGACACCCTTTCAGGCTGAAGATATTCGGATTGATGGACTGCAACGGGTGTCCTCAGGTTCTGTATTTGATGCCTTGGCCCTTCAGCCAGGCGATCGCGTAACCGATGCCGATATCAGTGCCGCCACGCGCGCATTATTTGAGACCGGTTTTTTTGATCAAGTCGAGGTGCGTGCTGATGGCAATGTTCTTGTCATTTCGGTCACGGAACGTCCTGCGGTAT
Source organism: Litorivicinus sp. (assembly GCA_018402605.1). Lineage (GTDB taxonomy): Bacteria > Pseudomonadota > Gammaproteobacteria > Pseudomonadales > Litorivicinaceae > HIMB30. The sequence goes on from JAGYIK010000023.1 coordinate 10,460, forward strand.
CGCGCATCGAGATTGAGGGAAACCAAGCCATCAAAACCGAAGACTTGCTCGACAGTTTGCGTCGCGCTGGGATTGTCGAAGGGGACGTATTGAAGCGAGCAACGCTTGATCAGCTTGAGCAAGCGATTCAGCGTCAGTACACGAGCCGTGGGCGTTATGATGCAACAGTGCGATCTGAAATTATCGAGCAAGATCGAAACCGGGTTGGCTTGAAGATCGATGTCTTTGAAGGGTCGGTCGCCGAAATTCGTCGGATCTCAATTGTCGGTAACAAAGCCTTTGACGACGACACCCTCTTAAATGAAATGTCGTTAACCGAACCGGGTTTGTTTACCTGGTTTTCTGGTTCGGAGAATTACGAAGCCGAGAAATTAGCTGCTGATGTGGAGGCGATCCGCTCGTTCTATCTTGATCGGGGATATGTCAACGCTGAAGTGTTGGAACCACAAGTTGAACTGTCGGAAACGCTGGATGAGGTATTTCTGACCATCACCGTTGATGAAGGCGCTCAGTTTCGGGTTGGAGAAGTCAACGTGGGCGGCGAGCAGCCCATCGATTTAGCCGATGCTGTCGCCACGATGAAATTACAAAGTGGCGAGATTTTCAGTCGAAGACTCGTGAATGATGCGGTGAGTACCATGTCGACGCGCCTCGGTGATGCAGGTTACGCGCGCGCACAAGTCCGTGCGGTTCCTGAGATCAATGAAGAGACACAGACCGTAGATGTCACTCTGGTGGTGACGCCGGGTCCCGTTGTGTATGTGCGCCGTTTGGAGTTCCGCGGCAACACAGATACTTCTGACGTCGTGCTACGTCGTGAAATCCCGCAACTGGAGGCAGCCATTAGTTCTGCTGCTGACATTGAGCAAGGCCGGATCAATCTGCAACGTCTCGGATTCTTTAGTCTAGTTCGTGTCTCGACGCGACCAGTGCCAGATCAGCCTGATCAAATGGACGTCGTCTACGAGGTGCGTGAGCAGGCTTCGGGCTCTCTATCCGCAAGCGTGGGCTTCAGTCAGGGTGAAGGCGTGCTGTTAGGAGCGGCAGTAAGTCAAAAGAATTTTTTAGGATCTGGAAACTCGGTGTCCTTTGCACTGCAAAGTTCCAGTTCAACGAAAGAGGCACGATTTTCCTTCACCGATCCCTACTACACCATTGATGGAGTCAGCCGCGGTATTAGTTTGTTCTATCGTGAAACGGATTTTGACGAGGAAGGTACCGCAGATTACACCACCGATGAGACGGGACTGCTTTTGTCGTTCGGTTATCCTGTAAGCGAGCGCTCACGTTTCAGTACGAATTTTTCGGTCCAAACAACAACGTTGCAAACTGCCGATCGCTCAAGTGCCCAATTCCCGGATAACGTTGACCGTTTTCTGACAGGAAAGGGTTTTGGGGCAACTGTTCGCGAAGCGGATTTCTTTGAGGGCAAAGTCGGGGCCGCCTACAGTTACGACACCTTGAATAAAGCATTCTTGCCGACCGACGGAACGCGTCATCGGGTCAGTTTCGATATATCCGTCCCAGGGTCGGACCTCGAGTACTACTTGGCGTCTTATCAAGGTGAAACATATGTTCCAGTTTTGGATGCTGAAGACGTCAGTTTCCAGCTTAGAACGCGTCTGGGTTATGGTGATGGCTATGGTGATTCAGATGAATTGCCATTTTTGAAAAATTTCTTCGCTGGTGGAATTCGAAGTGTTCGAGGTTACCAATTTAATAGCTTGGGACCGATAGATCTGTCGAGTCGCGAGCAAACCGGTGGTAATGTTTTAGTTACAGGTACTGCCGCATTGCAGTTTCCAATGCCGGGTATCAAAGAGACGGATCAGGCCCGCTTGTCTCTGTTCACCGATGTGGGTCAGGTCTACCAAGATGAAATCAAACTCGATGCCTTGAGATACTCAGCGGGTATCGCACTCGCGTGGATGACACCCATTGGTCCGCTGTCCTTCACTTATGCGTCAGCATTGAATTCAAAAGCAGGCGACGAAACAGAGGGCTTCCAGTTCTCTATCGGTTCGAGCTTCTGATGTCTTTTCAGCTCGGTGAGCTCGCGCGTCTCACGGCTACCGAGCTGATCGGGCCGGCTAATTGTGTGGTCACTGATCTTGCATCCCTGACTGGAGCATCGACGGAATCTCTCTCTTTTGCGGTGCATCCGCACCAACGTGATGCGCTGGGTTTGAGTCGTGCCAGAGCGTTCGTGGTTCCTGAGGCGCTTCGTGATGTGGTGACTTCAGGTCTTGTGTCTGCAGATCCGTATCTAACCTATGCTTTGCTATCCGTTCTGTTTGATGATGCCGGATTGCCGTTTTCTGGAACCATTGACCCAAGTGCAGTGATTGCTGCGAATGCCTCGATTGCTGAGGGCGTCTCGATCGGACCCAATGCGGTGGTGGGCGACGGTGCGGTGATTGGCGCACACACACTGATTGGGCCAAATGTGACGATCTATCCGGGAACTCGCATCGGCGCGCACTGTATTGTTGGAGCGAATACGGTATTAGGTTCTGATGGGTTTGGCTTTGCGAAGTCAAAAACCGGTTGGACCAAGATACGGCAACTCGGCGCATTGGTGATCGGCGATCGCGTTGATATCGGTGCCGGCTGCACCATTGATCGTGGTGCGCTCGACGACACAGTCATCGCTGATGACGTCATTTTGGATAATCAAATTCACATTGCACACGGTTGCCAAATTGGCGAACGTACCGCGATGGCGGGCTGTGTTGCGCTGGCGGGGAGTACAGTCATCGGCGCGGATGTCACCGTCGGTGGCATGACAGGATTCACTGGACATCTGTCGGTCTGTGATAAAGTGCACATCGGCGCGAATGCGTTGGTAACCCAATCAATTATGGTTCCTGGGGCCTATTTAGGAGGCGCAGGGGGCGTGATGAAAGCGGCTGACTGGCGACGGAATGCCG
>JAGYIK010000230.1 GCA_018402605.1 Litorivicinus sp.
GGAGCATGCTCTAATAGGTCAGCGACACCCCCTTGATGATCGCCATGCCAATGCGTCACCAAAATGCCTTCAAGGCGCTGACCTGACGTTGTGAGGTATTCTAAAACAGGTGCTGCATCACCGGGATCCACCGCATAGCAGGAAGATCCATTGGAAATCATCCAAATATAGTTATCGGTAAACGCATGAACGCGGTCAATTTTCAGACTCATACGTTATCCGAATCTGCCATTGCGGTGATATTAAATCCGTTGTCGACATAGATCGTCTGTCCCGTGATACCTGACGCGAGATCAGATGCTAAGAACGCAGCCGTATTGCCAACCTCTTCGATCGTCGTGTTGCGACGCAATGGTGTCCGCGAAGCGTTGTAACTCAACATGGATCGGAAATCCTTGATCCCGCTGGCTGCGAGAGTGCGAATTGGTCCAGCTGAAATTGCATTGACACGGTGACCTTTGGGTCCCATCGATGTAGCAAGGAAACGCACACCCGCCTCGAGAGAAGCTTTAGCAAGGCCCATCACATTGTAATTGGGCATTGTTTGAACGGCGCCGAGATAGGACAGGGTGATGATGCTTCCTGAGCGGCCATCCAACATCGGCTGCGCGGCTTTTGCCAAGGCCACCAAGCTGTAACTGGAAATATCATGGGCGACTCGGAATCCCTCGCGCGTTGTCACATCGACAAAGCTTCCGCTGAGTTGATCACCGGGAGCAAACCCAACCGCATGCACGACGATGTCTAAGCCATCCCACAGCGCGCTCAGGCCTGCGAATACAGCGTCAATCTCGTCGTCATTACCGACATCACATGGGAAGCAGCGCGACTCAGGGGTGTCGAAGGATGCTGCAAATCCGATGACTCGGTCTTTCAATTTGTCATTTTGGTAGGTGAAGGCCAATTCACAGCCCTCACGATGCATCGCATCCGCAATTCCGTAAGCGATCGACAATTTACTGGCGACACCTACGATCAGTGCTCGCTTCCCTGACAGCATTCCCATTCACATTCCTTATCATGTCTTGATGCGTAAGCGCCCAATGGTACCATGAACTTATGGCAGTACAGAGCGTGTTTAGATTGGGATTAGATCAACGGCAACGAGCGTGGGACCGCTGGGTCACAGGCCGCTTAGGGCATCGTGTTCAAGTGGAAGAGCGTCGGCTCGTCCGTCGCGAGTTACGGCGTTTGTTTGGGCAAATCGTTGTGCAGGTAGGCGGTACAGCCGGCTTCCCGTTGATTGCTGACTCATTGGCGCCTGTGCGTTTTCATGTGGTATTCGGCGGCGAGTTGCCCACCCAAAGACACTGCCCCTTAATCCTCTCAGAAGATCATCTGCTGCCATTTCCAACCGATTCCGTCGATATCCTCGTATTGCAACACAGTCTCGATTTGAGTGAGCATCCGCATCAGGTCCTGCGTGAAGCAGAGCGAGTCCTTCGACCCGGTGGTCGGCTTTTGGTGTTGGGATTCAATCCGAATTCAAGCTGGGGGTTAAGGCGGCTTCTCGGCACGCGCCTCGATAGCCT
>JAGYIK010000231.1 GCA_018402605.1 Litorivicinus sp.
GAGCAACGTGCCTGATGGACTCATGTACCCAGGCCCCCACTCCAAATGCATCAAGGAACTTGTGAAGACATCTCTCCACAGTTCTGCATACGCATCCGTGACAGCGTTTAGACGCAATGACCGCAATAGCAAATGTTCAGTCAAACCGTCTTCTATGAAGGCCAATCTGTTTATTGTGCCCGATCGAATATTGCTCTTTGGGACAGCACGAACCGTGAAATCCGTAAGCAACGAAGCCAACCAGCCATTTATTACCAACAGCTTTGTATAATTATGTTCAGCAAACCCCGCCGAAAAAATCCCATCCACATGTGCCGTTCCGGGTGGGATTAATGCAGGATCGAGAGTGCGCTGACCCGTGTTTGCAGCCATGTTTCGCCAGGCGATGCGATAGAAATCGCGAGCGGGAAGTCGTTCATCGAACACTTGCCAGTGGGTGTAATTAGAGTCATAAACTTTTGGATCCCCGACAGGTTTGTAAGACGTGGCTGGAATAAAATCAGTGTTGATCACCTCTAAGTCAACACTCGACCAATCTTGATTGTGTAGGAGTGTGGAATTGGGAGTCTTGTAGATAGGTCGCGAAACAAATAGATGGGGGCCCTGCAAAATCACGTCTTCCCATCGAATGGGAGTGCCCCAGTGTCTTTCAAAGCGCCCCTTTGTGCGATCATTTTTTTCATGCCATCCGGCTGAGAAATCCAACTTGAGGGCTCCAATACGTGGAGCGGTCGCGAGTTTGTTCAACACTGCTGCTACTGAACGGTTCACCGCATAAACCATTCGAGAATGGTCATTAGGGGTTTCCACAGCCTCCAGGAGTGTGTGCCAAGCAATTAAACTGTCGTTATTCACCTCTACAATTCGACTCGAATGGGAACGCATGTCCCAGTGCCCTTCTGGGTCCTTTAACCCAGGCTCAGGACCAGATCCATCATGTTTTAAGGAGCGTTCAACTGTATCTGGGTGGTAGAGAGAGCTTGCCATCAGGAAATTTGGTTCGAGGCGCTCCGATCCATAAATGTGCACTCCATAGCTCACAAGGTGATGAATTTCAAAGAGTTGAAGCTCGTTTATAAATTGCCAGTGCCGACGCAAGCGGTGGTATGTCTCCGATCGCAGCGGGCCTGCTTTGTCATCGGTGAAATGCGACTCCGGATGAATCAGGCCAATGACTCCAACCCGGGATGCGTGCATCCAGGTACGTTCCATGAAACAGCGATAGAGGTCCGGCTGCAGATTTTTAAGATGCGGAAAATACTGTGACGATCCAACAAAGGTCGATAACGCCGCTATATCTACCGTCCCATCGATTACAAGTTCGCGAATACCCGCAAGTTGAAGTGTCTGTGCACGTTTTGCATTGCGCTCGGATTCCGAGGGATTTAACGCCAACTGCCACCAGGGATCACCCTCGGCCAGTAACGCGTTGACATCGGATATTGGTCTCACCCAAGGTGGATTCCCTATCTGGAGATCAAAGCCACCTCGAGCAAATACCATGGCGAAATCAAGTTGCCAATGGAAGAAC
>JAGYIK010000232.1 GCA_018402605.1 Litorivicinus sp.
GTGTTTCTTGACCCGTGATCATTTTGAACAAGGTGGATTTACCGGCACCGTTACCACCGATGATGCCGACAATGGCACCGGCAGGGATCGACATGCTCAAGTCATCAATCAACAGGCGGCCATCGAAGGATTTTGACACGTGTTCAAACTCAACGACCTTGTCCCCCAAACGTGGTCCTGGCGGAATATAGATCTCTTGGGTTTCGTTGCGCTTTTGTGCGTCTTGGCTTTGTAATTCTTCAAAGGCTTTGAGGCGTGCCTTGGATTTGGCTTGGCGTCCTTTGGCGTTTTGTCGCACCCATTCCAGTTCGCTCTTGATGGTTTTTTGCCGTGCTTCTTCTGATTTGTTTTCCTGCTCAAGGCGCTTTTCCTTGGCTTCAAGCCAGGTGGAGTAATTGCCTTCAAACGGAATACCGCGGCCACGGTCTAATTCCAAAATCCAGCCGGCTGCGTTATCCAAGAAATAGCGATCGTGGGTGACCGCAACCACAGTGCCATCAAAATCGACCAAGAAGTGTTCAAGCCAAGCGACAGATTCTGCATCCAAATGGTTGGTGGGCTCATCAAGCAACAGCATGTCGGGCTTTTGCAGCAACAGGCGACAGAGCGCCACACGGCGTTTCTCACCGCCTGAGAGGTGCTCAATCTTCGCATCCCAAGGTGGTAGACGCAGTGCATCGGCCGCCTGCTCAAGCATCCGATCGAGCTCCCAGCCGTTGACCGCATCAATCTGGTTTTGCAGCTCACCCTGTTCCATCAACAGGTCGTTCATCTCGTCATCGCTCATGGGTTCGGCGAACGCGTTGGAGATTTCATCAAATCGAGTCAGCAGGGCTTTGATTTCACCGACGCCTTCCTCGACCGCATCGCGGACTGTTTGTGTGGGATCCATCTCGGGTTCCTGAGGCAGGTAACCGACGTTGATTCCGGGCTGTGGGCGCGCTTCGCCATCAATTTCCGTATCGATGCCGGCCATGATGCGAAGGAGTGACGATTTACCTGAACCGTTTAGACCCAAGACGCCGATTTTGGCGCCTGGAAAAAAGGACAGCGAGATGTCTTTTAAGATTTCACGTTTGGGTGGGACGATCTTACTGACCCGATTCATCGTGTAAACAAACTGTGCCATGAATTGGAGAGCCTTTTGTTGGACGCAATTAAACACTAAGTGTGCGTGGTTAGACCGCTAAACTCAACGCTCGCTTGTCCTGATCGGATTATCACGCACGTTTCCTGAAAACATTGTCCAAGGCGAGATGATTTAAGGCCGTCTAGAATCAGCGCATGAGTTTTGTTATTTTATTTCCGAATATATTTCCGGAAATAGGGGTTCTGATGACTGGGTCGCTTCGCGCATATCGTGAACGTCGCAAGGCCGAGGGGTTTGTTCGGTTGGAGGTGTATGTGCCCAAGGGAGAGATCGAGTTGGTCAAAACTATCGTTAAGCGCATATCAGATCCGGCAGCGCGCACCGAGTGGCTGAGTGAGCTAAAGGCACTGACTGCAAATGAAACGGTCACGGACCT
>JAGYIK010000233.1 GCA_018402605.1 Litorivicinus sp.
GCTTTTTTTCGCTAATTGTGCGCGAGCCCCACTGGGCAGATATTGCGAGCCACGAGACCGTGTTCAGGATTGAAGATCAGTGAGTGCATCTCACGTGCCGCGAAATACCCTGACTTTGAGTGCCACGCATCGCTCGGAGCCAACGTATTAAATGACTCGACCTTGCATCCGGTGAACTCTTTGACGACTCGATGGTGGATGTGGCCTGTGATCCAATGGCGATGTTTGGTCTGTCCCCATTCCTCGGCCTTCAAGTGAGCCATAATGCTCGGTAGCTCCTCCATCTTCGCACCGTCACCGTGCGTCACGCCCAGCAGTACGTTCTCGAACCGATAGAAGTGATACGCGGCAGGATCAACCACAATGTCCACCCTAGGCTCGCTCTCGAAATACAAGGACAAGGCTAGCTGTATCCAGTGCGTCGAATCAGGATCGTGATTACCTGCTGCATTAATGACCGTGAGGTGTTCGTGCTTTTCCAACATCCGTTGAATGGCGTGAATCATCGCCCAGACAAATACCTTGATGATCTTGTAGTACCGATCCGATGCGTCTAACTGGTGACCGTGACCTCGTGTCTTGAACGTAGAATCATCAACGTGCAACGCATCGCCCACGTTTACGAACAGGCCTTCTTTAGTCGGAGGAGCGGAATGGACAAGATAATCGACAGCCCCTTGCATAACGCGATACGCAATGTCCGAATCGAAATTATCAATAAGAGTTTCTTCTTTAACAGCCAAAGCTCCAAAGTGAGCATCGCCCATAACATACGCCGTGAGGCCGTTGACCGGATCGAACCCAATGTGGTCTGTTCTTTCAGCCTTGCCACGATATTCTTCAAGCGCATCTTTAACTCCCTCAAGTATTGCGACCTTGTACGCTTCTTCATCCGTTCGAGTCTTGACCCATTGTAGAATCTGACCCCTTTCTTTGTGATACAGCGTAGACGTACCTTTTAGAGCTAGTGTCTCAGGCAGAATGTGATTCAGGTCATGCTCCGGTGCGTATCCGCGTGATTGCGCGTGCTTTTTTACCTTGTCTAAAGCCTCTTGAACCGTTTTGGCGTGCAGTCCTAGTTTATTTGCGGCTGCATTAACAGAGCCGCAGTCGATGATGGCTTGTAACTTTTCACGTTGTGCCTCGGTCTTGCAGAATTGCAAAAGATTCTGGTCAACCTTCGTCCCTGCTCGCATAAATCGCTCCTTAATAGCTCCAAATGGTGCGCGGGAATCCTTCAGCCTCAGTCATATTGTCGAGATGAATAAACCGACCAGAGCCTTTCTGTGCAATTCCTACACGGGTAAACCCTAAGTCAGTAGACATTACAATTTGAAGAAGTCTAAGTGCATCAGCACCTTGCACACCAATATCAACGGCTCTGCCATAAGTGTGTGCGCCTCGTTTTTCTTTCATCGCCTCGATGGGGTGCAGGTTTGGATCGCGGTACGCCGAGGTGATAACCATTGGCTTGTTGTATAGCTCTCTCAATTTGGTAAGGGAGTCCATAAACCCTGCGTCCATC
>JAGYIK010000234.1 GCA_018402605.1 Litorivicinus sp.
TGGCATTTGCACCCTGAATTGTCAGTGTTTTAATCCTCGTGAGGACATCAGTGACACCCTGAATATAACTTTCTTCCACGCGTAACTTATCGTTGACCGCGTTCAGGGAATTCGCAAATCCATCAAGATTCGCAATAGCCGATTTGAGACGTGACACATTGACTGCGGTGTCGACTGAATCCGATGCACGGTTCAGTTCCTTGCCAGTTGCCACCTTTTCCTGCAGTTTGGCGAGATCACTCTTTGAAGTGGTCAACTGCGAGACTGCACGGTCGTAAAATAAACTGGTTGAAATCGTCATTTATTCAATCCTCACCGTACCTGCAAAATGGCATCGAACAGCCGTGACGCGACCTGCATCACTTGGGCTGATGCCTGATATGCTTGTTGAAAACGAATCAAATCCGCCGCTTCTTGATCGAGACTCACACCAGAAACACGATCACGCGCCTCAATTGCTTGATCTTTTATGATGCTGAGCGCTTGTACGGAAATTTGTGCTTGTGTTGCCTGGTTGCCCACATCGCCCACGATGGATAGATATGCATCTGTAATCGATAAGCCTTTCACTATTTCAGTTCGCTCAAGATCAACAATCCGCATCAAGTTTTGGTTGTTGCCTTGTGCATCAAAGGCTTGGCCAGGGCCGGTATTGTTGCCATCGATTAAAAACATATCGCCAATTTCAGCAGGAGCACGTAGCGCCATCGTAATGCCCTGATAGGTAATCTCTGTCTCACCTGCATACGCACGTGTAACCAAAACCGTATCTGTCGAACGATCTCGAATTTGCAGGTTACCCTCGTCTGTGATGCTCGCTTCATAAACGCGCGCTCGGAGCCCATCGGCAAAGCCAATGCCTGAGTCTGTGAGCGTTGAGCTCACAGAAGCTGCACCACCTGTTAAGAACACCCCAATTTCTTCATCAATCGCACCCCGAATCCGGATCTGAGTGTTCAGACCCAAGGTATTGAGATCCTCTGGTAATCCACCGTCTTCGAGCGATAGCAGCAGGGTGTGCGATTCAGTATTGTCTTCACGAATCAGAAAGGACCCAGTTACAACTCCGTTTGCGCGACCAAGCGCGTTGGTTGTTGCACCTGGTACAGAAGAAGAGGCATCCACTTTGATATTGGCGCCGAGCCCATCTGTGTTTCGAAGCACCAAAGCGCCTGTTGCATCAATTTCAGCTTCAACAGCTGTTGTTGATGAAATCGCATTGATCGAGTGCATCAAATCCGCCAGATCAGCAAACACCGTTTGTGTACCACCGCTTAAGCTTGTTACGTCGGTGCCATTAATCTGAAGACCAGGCCCTGTGAGTGCGACGCTATCCGCATCCACTCGAATCTCATTGGATGTGCGCACAGTAACGCCGGTTGCTGATGCGGCATTGAGCCATGCAGCAACATCAAGGGCTGAAAGCGTGCCATACCCCTCAACACCGGATTGTCCAATTGTGAGGGCGCCAAGCGCATTGCCGTTTAGTGCCATCTCGCCGCTTGCGATCACAATGTC
>JAGYIK010000235.1 GCA_018402605.1 Litorivicinus sp.
CCAAATTCAGGTGGATGCACTCAAGACTTTGCGCCAATTGGTCGCGAATGGCCGCATTCCAGTGGATGCCGCCCTGTTGTGAGCTAGCCGCGATCGAGGTGTTCGATTTTATTCGGAACACCGTCCCACTCCTCTGCATCGGGGAGTGGGTCTTTCTTCTCGGTGATATTGGGCCAGATTTGTGACAGCTCATCGTTCAGCGCAAGGAAGCCTTTTTGGTCTTCAGAGAGCTCATCTTCAGACAAAATGGCTTCGGCTGGGCACTCCGGCTCACAGAGTGCACAATCAATACACTCATCTGGATTGATGACCAAAAAATTCGGCCCTTCATAAAAACAGTCCACCGGACACACTTCGACACAATCGGTGTATTTACAACGGATACAGTTGTCAGTCACAACAAAGGTCATGGCGTTCTCCTCGGTAGGCGCGTGATTTTATGCGTTTCAGTTCGACTCGCCAAGTAAGTTGCGTGCTTTTTGAACGAACCGCTCCAATGTTGACCAGGCCTCACGTGGTGACAAGTCGTCGGGCTCAAGTCGTGACAATGCGGTGACGACAGGATCTGGCGCCACCTGAAAGAGATCTGCCTGCGGCTTGTGCTGTGGATTAAGCTGGACCTGTTGGGACTCAAGTTCTGCAAGATAGCTTGCGGCACGACCAATCACATCTTCAGGGACACCGGCGCGTCGCGCAACGTGCAGGCCGTAGGACTGCGATGTTGGGCCGGATTCCACACGATGAAGAAAGATGATCTGTTCCCCAGTGACCTGTGCGGTCAGATGGATGTTGAAGATGTGATCGATCTGTTCGGGTAAGCGTGTGAGTTCAAAATAATGTGTTGCAAAGAGGGTTAAAGCACCGCGAGCGCCCAATGATTCAGCGGCAGACCACGCGAGAGCGAGACCATCAAAGGTACTGGTACCTCGGCCGACTTCATCCATCAACACCAAGGATGCATCAGTCGCTTGGGCAAGAATTGAGGCTGTCTCGGTCATCTCCACCATAAATGTCGACCGCCCGCCCGCCAGATCATCAGAGGCACCGATGCGGGTGAATATCCGATCGATGGCGCCAATCGTCGCCGATTGTGCTGGAACAAAGCTACCAATCCGCGCCAATAGAGCGATGAGCGCAGTTTGCCGCATATAGGTCGATTTCCCGCCCATATTTGGGCCTGTGATGAGGGCTAAACTCTGGCCTGGCGCGAGATGGGTGTCGTTGGGGACAAAGGGCGCGGTACTGGCCTTTTCAATCACGGGATGGCGTCCAGCCTCAATGTGGATTTCGGCGATATCACTGAGATTGGGTTGAACCCAGTTCGACTCTCTGGCGACCTGCGCCAGCGCACTTAAGGTGTCGAGCTCTGCGATTTGCGTGGCCAGTTGCTTCAGCATGGCAATGGCGTCTGTCAGTGGTTCAAATAACGCGTCATACAAGATGCGTTCGCGCTTTAAAGCCTGGCTCTCTGCTGAAAGCGCCTGATCTTCAAAGGTTTTTAATTCAGGAGT
>JAGYIK010000236.1 GCA_018402605.1 Litorivicinus sp.
CCGGACTTCGGCACAGCACGCTGCGATTTCCCGGGCGGCGACGCACGGATTCTTTTCCAAAGCGTGCAGAGACTCCTGGCATTCCCGCCTGAGACGCGGATGTTTATGTGTCATGACTACATGCCCAATGGCCGCGAACTGAAATACGAGTGCACGGTAGCCGATCAAAAAGCGGAAAATATTCATGTCCGCGATGGCATCTCGGAAGACGATTTTGTCGCCATGCGCACTGCAAAAGACCAGACTTTAGACATGCCAAAGCTGATCTTGCCCTCGGTTCAGATCAACATGCGTGCAGGCGAACTACCACCGGCGGAAGACAATGGCGTACGCTATCTGAAAATTCCGCTCGATGCCGTCTAAGGAGGCGCCATGATCATCCGTCAACTCACAGCTCAACTGGCGGTCGCTGACCAGCTTGAAATCCATGACCTCGATGCTGTTCAAGAAGCTGGATTTGCATCCGTCGTCTGCAACCGCCCTGATGAAGAAGGTGAGCCTCATGCCACTGCGGATGAGATGGCCAAACGTGCTGCCGAATTGGGCGTGGAATTTCGCTACTTGCCAGTCAATGGTGCCAACATCACAGATACCGATGTCGATGAACACGCGGCCTTGCTGGCAGAGCTACCGAAACCCATTCTGACCTACTGTCGCTCGGGTGCGCGTTGCGCCAAGTTATGGGCGCTATCGGAAAGCGGCAAACAAGACGTCAATACCATCGTTGAGACGGTGGACAAAACAGGTCTGACCGTCGTTGATATTGCACACCGACTGTAGCGCTCAACTGGCCTGGTGCCGACGTAAATCCATGCGCGGGATCATGATGACCCCGCGACAGGTCGGGACAGATGATACTCAAAGGACGAGACCCCTCGAATTAGATAACCGTGCCAAAACCCTCTTTCTTTAGCTGGATTCGCCAGTACAACAGATCAACACTCGGTGACGACAGTATGGCGGCACTGATCGTCACCATCATGCTGATTCCGCAATCCATGGCCTACGCCTTGCTCGCCGGACTGCCACCGGAAGTTGGATTGTATGCATCGATCTTGCCTCTGATTGCCTATGCCCTTTTCGGTTCCAGCATGACCCTCGCAGTCGGCCCAGTGGCTGTTATTTCGCTCATGACAGCAGCTGCGGTAAGCCAAGTGGCAGTCCAAGGCACTGCTGAGTACCTCGGTGCAGCTATTTTGCTGTCGCTACTCTCGGGGGTGATGTTGGTGGGCCTTGGCCTCGCGCGTGCAGGCTTTCTCGCCAACCTGCTCTCACATCCTGTGATCTCAGGCTTTATTAGCGCATCCGCGGTGTTGATCGCCTTCAGTCAGTTGAAGCATATTCTCGGTGTGCCGGTCTCTGGCCATGACTTGCCCTCCATTCTGAGCAATCTTGTGACTCATCTCGATGAGACCAATCTTCCGACGGTGATCATTGGCGGTCTCTCGATCGCCTTCCTGTTTTGGGTTCGCAGTGGACTGAAGCCCCTGCTGCTCCGCTTCGGC
>JAGYIK010000237.1 GCA_018402605.1 Litorivicinus sp.
GGACCAGATTGAGCACCTGGAGGCACTCGAAGCCTGTGGGCATAATCTGCTTGAACTGATCGGTGACGTACTGGAAGTGTCCAGAATAGAAAGCGGCAATCTGGGTCTGAATCCAGTTGAATTTTCTCTGCAGGCATTTGTGCAGAGTCTGCAGAAGGTACTGCAGCCCCTTGCAAGCCGGGCAGGGCTTTCAGTGGTATTCATCATTGCCCCAGGCTTCCCCGACCTCCTGAGTCATGACGCCATCCGTTCACGCAAGATTGTTCAGAATGTTGCCGGGAACGCCATCAAGTTCACCGAGCATGGCAAAGTCAACGTGGATATTGGTCTCCAAAGACAGGCCTCGCCCTCGCAATCACGCACAATCTGGTCGAGCTAATGAGCGGCTCCATTGTTGTAGACAGTCCGCCAGGGCGAGGGACGACCTTCATCCCATCCAGATCCCCCACGGCAGCGACTGCGCCACGGAAAACCTGGCCGACCATGAGCCCATCGCGCCGAGACCTAAAAGCCGTGCTTGATGACACACGCATACTGATCGCCGAAGATAACGAGATCAGCCAGCGGCTGATACAAGCGCATCTGAGTGAATTCAACTGCAAGCTGACCTTTGCCGGGAATAGCGAACAGGCGGTAAGCGCAGTGGCAGATTGTGACTTTGATATCATCCTTATGGACTGCCAGATGACGGTCCTGTATGGCTTCGGCGCCACTGAGTCGATCTGCGCGATGCTTCGGCGCCAGAGTCGCCCGCGTCCCCCGATCATCGCTGCAACCGCGAACTCCGTGCACGGAGACAGGGAGCGGTGCCTCGCTGCGGGCATGGATTCGATGCTCAGCAAACCATTCTCCAAAAGCGATCTGCTCTCAACCCTGAGTAGCTGGTTGACCAGCGCAGCGCACTTGCGTTACATTGTGTTACATAAACATAACTGAAACAATTGTAACATTCTGTCTCCGAAGCCTATGTCGCGCACCTCATGCTGAGAAATGGCCATATCCTGATCGTCGATGACGATATTCTCATCTGCCCAACGCGCGTCTACCAGCTGCAACAACGAGGCTACGGCTGCCACGCCGTGCATGATGCAGAGTCCACGATAAATCCGTCAGAAGCGAGGGCTACCTGTTGCAGCCAATGATATCGACGCTTCCGGATGCCGAAACCGTGAGGCATCACCGCAATGCTTGAGCCCTTGCAGGCATCAGGTGCCGCTGTTGCTCCGCTCTCTCTGGAGGAGCTGACCTGGCGTTCCCTCGCCGACGCCAACATCGGCGCAGCCTACTGGGATCTGGAGACCGGTAGCATAGACGTTAATGGCGTAATGGAGTCCACACTGGGACTCCCCAACTCCAACCATCGGGTGGGCATCCAGCGGTTTTACAAAACCATCTATCAAGAGGACAGACTCAGGTTAAGGCACAGCGTTCACAACTTCATCAGACAGGCGAGCGCTGACCCACTGGAACTTCACTTCAGGGTCAAAAACAGTGGCGGACACTTG
>JAGYIK010000238.1 GCA_018402605.1 Litorivicinus sp.
GAGGGACGTTTCCAACACACCGAGGATGAAGTGGTCGGGCTGGCCCAAGACGGGCTGGTCTCAATGCAGTACAGCCAAGCCGATGGGTCTCCAGAGCGCACCTATCCTGGCAATCCCAACGGCTCTGCGGGAGGTCTTGCCGGCCTGACCAGCGAGGATGGTCGTGTCACCATCATGATGCCGCATCCCGAGCGTGTGGTGCTGGACTCGCAGCTCTCCTATCGACCCAGTGGGACAACGCGATCCACCCCTTGGATGGCCCTATTTGATAACGCTTGGCGATTTGTTACGGGGTATTGATGTCCAGCTGTTGGACCATCGTTGATCAACAGGAGCAGGTTGTCAGTCGCGAACTGGCGCATGATGCCTGGCCATGGCTCGAGGTCGATTGGCGCCGTACGCCAACAGATGATGGTCTATACCTCGAATGGACAGAAGGCGGGCTGGCCCTGAAGTCAACGGACTTGGACGCCCGCTCGAGTGTGCGGGTGGATTTTTGCGAGGGGCCGCAAGCACGACGACTCAAGGCAGTCACGGGCGAAGCGCTCACCCGAGCGGTCGGCTGTCAAAAGGGTCTGCGGCCGTCGGTCTGTGATGCGACAGCTGGATTGGGTGGCGATGCGTCAGTGCTTGCGAATGTGGGTTGTCAGGTGATGGCTATTGAACGCTCCGACATCGTGGCTGCACTCTTAGCGGATGGATTGCGACGGGCCAGCTTGCAGGCTTTTGATTGGTGTGAGCGGATGGAATTGATGCATGCAGACGCAACACACTATCTTGCTCGCCTGACGCATGGTGTGGTGTATTTGGATCCCATGTTTGAAAAAGAACGCAAAGCGCAGCCTGGCTTGGCGATGCAACTCTTGCATCAGTTACCCACAAGTGAAACGTCCGCAGATCGGCTATTTTTCGCTGCAATTGAGTCCCAGGCTGCACGCGTTGTCGTCAAACGTCCCCTCAAAGCGCCTCCCTTGGGTGGACGGGAACCTGCGTCACAAATCCGTGGGAAAGCGATCCGTTTTGACCTCTACCCGCGCCGAAAACTGACAGCGGAAGACATGGAGCCGATTCGCTTTGGAGGTCTCGCCTGATGATGCACTGGGAGCATTTGTTATCGACCGCACGGATTGACCACGAGGGGGCTTGGATCGAGCGCATTGCGGGTCAGGATCGTCATCAATGGCAACGGGATCAGGATCGCATTATTTTCTCCGGAGCATTTCGCAGGCTTGCGGTCAAAACCCAAGTGCATCCGCTGTCCGACAATGACCACATTCACACCCGTCTCTCGCACTCGTTGGAGGTGGCTTCTGTGGGTCGCTCGCTCGGCACGCGTTTAGGGCATTGGATGCGAAAAGAAGGGCTATTGCATGATGAGCACAGTCCATCGGGACTCGGTGCATTGGTTCAGGCTGCGTGTTTGGCGCATGACATCGGCAATCCACCCTTTGGGCATGCTGGAGAGCGAGCCATTCGTCGTTACTTTGAAATGCATCCACATTGG
>JAGYIK010000239.1 GCA_018402605.1 Litorivicinus sp.
TTGGGGCGTGTATTCCCAAAAAGTTACATCAAAAAAGTGTTTTCCGCGGCCTTTGTTGGCGTGCATATCCCACTGATTGTGAGCATAGGCTATGTGCTGGCGAATCAATCCTCGGATTTCGCGCAGTATCACGACACTTTACTTTGGTTGGGTTTGGCTACGGTGATTGGCACTGCGTTTACCTGGTGGGCGCTGCATGCGCTGTTGGCGCCATTGTTTCTGATTGAACAATCGATGGCGAACTACGAGCGGGACGGCGTGATTGACACACTGCCTGATCATCATATGGATGAAGTGGGCCGCGTGATGGCGCAGGTGAATCGATTGGTTTTCCATTCAGAGCGTCGATTGAATGGCGCACGTGTGGAAGCCCACACCGATCCACTGACACTCCTTTTGAATCGTCGTGGTTTCGAGGCGCGCTTCCCAACACAGGCGGTGCAGGGCGAATTACTGCTACTTGACCTCAATCAGTTCAAACCGATTAACGATCAGTATGGTCATGCAGTGGGTGACGCGGTACTTCAGCACGTGGCTGTGACGCTTCGCGATCAGTTGCGACTGGATGGTGATCGGTTTGATCTCGCGTGCAGGTGGGGTGGCGATGAGTTTGTGGTGTTCATCCGGGAGATCGATGTGGCGACCGCGGACTCGATTATACAAACGCTGCAATCCGCGATTTGCGCCAAAATCGTGATTGGCACGACTCGACTCTCGGTGTCCTGCGCGGTGGGTCGCGTGCGATGGCCATGTGGAGGCAATCTTGCGGATGCGGTGGTTCAGGCCGACCGTCAAATGTACGCCCATAAAACATCAGGCCAGATCAGTGCGTCTAAACGACCGGTATTGGAGGCCTGCTAATGCATTGGGAGCAACAACCGAACCTATTCTTTTCTCGTTTGTGGATGTATCTGGGGGCACACTTTTATGTCATTGCTGCGCTATTGATTCTGTTTTCGGTGCCAACCAATCTCGCTGCCTTGATTGATCCGGGCCGAATTTTATCAGCGTTTCAAATCATCCCAGATTCTGACGCGCTTTGGTTTCGGTATATCCGCATCCGAGCTGTGGTCGCGTTCTGTGTGATTTTCGCCTTTGCATTTAGCTTGATTGCGAACCGGGCATTGCAGGTGATGACCTATGTCACGATTGGCTATTTACTGCTGTATTTGCTGATCGATATCCTAACCGTGTCTCATTTTGGTCAGATGTCGTCAACGGTCTGGCTGTTATTCGGCGCACGGTTGTTGGTCGCTGTTTTCGTCTGCATTAGTGTCGAGCAGTACTTTGAAAGCCAGCGCACTGCAGCGCGCATCAGTGCACAGATGGCTCGACGTTAGATGCGCTCAGCGGTCTTGGTCATTACTTTGGCGCCTTCCCACATGAGTCTGCGGACGGGACCTGGGAGTTCTTCGCCGCCTTCATCCAGTGCGGTTTGGCCATGGCGAATTTCATCTTCCAGCATCTGCGTCAGAATATGCCGAGATGCATGATCGTTTTT
>JAGYIK010000024.1 GCA_018402605.1 Litorivicinus sp.
TGTTCCACCCTGAATACATGCTGTTTGCATCATCACCACCGAAATAATCGCGTACTGGCGACCATGCCAACGACACAGACACCCACCAAAATACCCAGATGCGGCAGGATCTCGACCAGCCCTGCGTTATCGAGCATCACCGCCCGTGCGGCTTCCAAGACATGGGTCAGCGGCAACACCTGGGCGATCCATTGCACCCACTCAGGACTGCCATCCAACGAGAACCACACACCAGAGAGGAGTAACATAGGGAAGGTGATGGCATTGAGTAGCCCATCGGCAAATTCCTTACTCTCGGTTCGACAGGCGATGGCCAAACCAATCGTGATCATAGAAAGCGCACCCAATACAGCAACCAAAAATAACAAGCCAACGCTCCCCACCATTTTGTAATCGAGAACCAGATGGGTGCCTGCAAAAACGATCGCACTGGCCGACAGTGTCACGAACAACCGGGAAATAATCTGCGCAGACAAAAACTCATATTTTCGCAATGGCGTGGCTTTGAGGCGCCGAAGGTATCCCGATTGTCGGTAGCGGACCACCACATACCCCACACCCCAAAGCGCGCTGTACATCATATTCATGCCGAGGATGCCAGGCACAACCCAGTCCACGTAGCGAATGGCCTCGCCATCGGTTTGCCCACGCGACAGGGGCCGATCTTCGGTATACCGCAGCAACTGTTCAAGAATCGCTCCAGATGCCGAGTTCCCATTGACCCAGTACTGCACACCGGTTGTAGTGGCCTTAATCACCAAGTCCGTCTGTTGCCGCGACAACCGCTCCAGTGCGCGCGTTTCGGTGGCTTCTATCGTCTCAATGCCGGGGAACGACAGCATCGCGGGTGCGTCGCCATCGACCAATGTGACAGAAAACAAGGCACGGGGTGGTCCTGAAAACACAACAGCCAATGCAATCACGATCAACACCGGGAACAGGAGGTTCCAACCAAAGCTCGCTCGATCGCGTAAATACTCGAGATTCCGTGCGTGCAAAACGGCAAGGATTCGGCGAATCGATGCAGAAATCGCCTTCACACCACCACCTCTTCGGTCTTCACCAAAGTCTCACCGGTCAAATTCAAAAACAACGTATCAAGATTATCGACACCCGCAGAGGCAATCAGATCCTGAGGTGTACCCTCAAGGAGGGTGCGCCCATGCGACAAGATCACCAGCTCATCACACAAGACTTCGGCTTCTTCCATGTAATGGGTGGTGAGAATCAACGTTCGCCCTTCCGCTTTCAGTTGGGTCACCACATCCCACAGATCGCGCCGCGAACGCGGATCCAAACCTGTTGTGGGCTCATCCAAAAAGACAATTTCCGGGTTATGCACGAGAGCCATGGCCAACAATAACCGTTGGCGTTGTCCACCTGAGAGGCGCCGCGCATCGCGGCGGGCAAAATCGCCCAAACGGAAGGTATCAATCAGTTGTTCAATGGGTGTCGCGCTATCATAAAGCTTGGAAAACAGCACCAAATTGTCATAAGGCGTGAGGTGATCTTGCAGCGCTGTGGCTTGGAACTGAATCCCAATACGTTCCTGATAATCTACAGGTAACGTACCACCCCTATATCGAACCTCACCCGCGGTCGGTGACTCCATGCCTTCAAGCATTGCAAGCGTAGTGGTCTTACCCGCACCATTTGGACCCAGTAATCCAAAACACTGCCCGGTCCGAATCCGAAAATCGAGGCCATCGACTGCAACGACATCATCAAATGATTTTTTCAGTCCGGACACTTCAAGAATCCAATCAGACATAGGCCACCCAATGACTTGGCACCTGGCCACCGAGAAATTCTGTGGCGCGTTGCCCCATGGCTTTGACGGCCCGGGCATGCTGATCCAATACCGCATCACCAATGCGCACCGAAGGCCCACTGACACTCAATGCACAAATGGGATAGCCGACCTCATTAAAGACCGGTGCCGCCACGCACTGCATCCCTTCGACATGCTCTTCGCGATCAAAAGCACATCCGCGCGCTACGATTCGGCCAGCTTCCTGAACCATGGCATCACGATTGGCGAGCGTATGCGCGGTCAATGATGGAAACGGCATATCCGCAAGGAGCGCATCACGATCATCAGCTGACAGGCCAGCCAATAGGGCTTTCCCAGCACCAGAGGCATGCAATGGCGCGAGGCTCCCTAAGGGTGCGACCATCCGCATCATCTTGGTGCTCTCGACCTGAGAAACAAACAATGCACGGCCACCCGATAGAATCGCCAAATTGACCGTTTCTCCAGTTTCTTCGGAGAGCTCGACCATCAAGGGCCGCAATAGCGCGACATAATCACGCGCACGAACAAATGCATTTCCCATCCGGAAACCAGCCACTCCAATCCGCCAGCGACCCGTTTCCGCGTCCACCGATAAGAACTGCTGCGATTCGAGCGTGGCTAACAAACGGTGCACCGTTGATGGCGCCAAGTCTGTTGCTTCAGCAATCTGAACCAAGGTCAGACCTCGACGACTGTCCGCGCAAGCCGACAAGATCGACAAGCCGCGGATGAGGGTTTTCGATTGACCGCCCTGGTCTTCAGACATGCTGCATTCCTTCTGTGATGACCTCTCCATGGCGGATGGTGAGAGAGACTTCAAGGCCGCGATAGGTATTGATCGTGAGGTGATAGACACAATCCAACCAATCACCCGCCATTGCCGCAGCCGGTTGCCCGGATGGTTGTGATCCAAACCAGACCGCATCCACTTCGGCCTGCTCTGTTTTCAATCGAAGTCGCAGGTGCGTACCGTCACCACCGATCACGGTCGCGCGGATGACCTCAAAAACCCCCTCGAATAACGGCTCTTCAAAACCACGGCCGAAGGGCGCAATGCAGTCGAGGGCCTCAACACGATCCAGCTGAAAGTCCTCAGCCAACAAGGTGCCATCAGTGAGATAACGGACATGCGCTGGAGACTCCGGATATTGCGATTCGAATGCGGTCTCAAGGCCTGCATGGAATGTTTTCAACTGGTCTCGCACAATCGTCATGCCACAGGCCCCCACATGGCCCCCATAGCGAATCAACACCTCCGGCGTTGCGACTGCCACCGCATCGAGCAGTGCCTTGGCATCGACCCCAGGGATGGAGCGCATGGACCCAGTCAGGGTGTTCTCATGCAACCCAGGCGTTAAGACGATCGCTGGGCGGCCAGTGGCCTCAACCAAACGACTGGCCACAATGCCTTGCACACCCGCATGCCCATCCTCAATGGCCACAACTACAGTCTTGGTGTGGCGAAGGGCCTGACGTTCCGCCAGCGGCTTGGCATGCTCCACCATCTGCTTCTCGATCTGTCGGCGCGTGAAGTTATCGCGATCCAGATCGGCATAGGCCGCGCTCGCCGCATCGGTCGTCTCGGCGACTAGAAACTCAAACCCGCGCATCGAATGATCAATACGCCCACGCGCATTGAGGCGTGGCGCAATCTGGAACGCCAACAGACTCGCGCTCACATCGCGCTCAGAACGGGTGAGCTTTTGCAGTGCGACAGCCCAGCAGGGACGCGCAGCCTGAGCGATGTATTTAAGCCCAGCACGCACCACCGCGCGATTGATTTCACTCGCACCCAGTGAGACACAATCGGCAACCGTGCCAAGCGCAACATAATCGAGGAGATCTCCGAGCTTTGCGGTATCCGAGGCAATCAACTTGGCTTCAACCAGCCGCCCGCGCAGCGCCGACATCACAAGCCAGGACACCATGCAGCCGGCAATCGCTTTATCCGGATACGCGCAGTCGGCGCGATTGGGGTTCACAACCGCAAACGCACTCGCAGGCGGTCCAGTGTCTGCGACCCGATGGTGATCAGTCACCACCACATCGATGCCCTCCGCTTTCAGTCGGGCAATCTGCGCCTCATCCGAAGACCCACAGTCCGCTGAGATGAGCAACGTCGGTCGCGTGGTTGATTCCAAAATCCGATCGACCAACAAGGGACTGATGCCATAGCCCTCTTCCAACCGGTGGCCAATCCAATGACTGATCTGTTCTGCACTCACCCCAAAGCGCACCAGCGCATGGTTCAAAACGGCATGCGAAGTCAGTCCATCCGCATCGTAGTCGGTCAAGATACCTATCGGCTCACGATTCGTGATCGCTTGGACCAGACGGGCCAGTGCAGGCTCAATGTCAGCCAACACATTCGGTGGTGGGATATTCGAGAGACGGGGTTCAAGAAGCACGTCCAGATCGGTCTCAGCCCCAATGCGCCCGGCAATCACGCGAGCCATCATCGGACTTAAACCTCGCGCACGCGCCTCCGCGAAAACCGCGGGATCCAGTGCGCGAGAGGTCCGCATTACCCCATGACTGATTGAACGAACTGCTGCACCTGTGCCAAGTCATTTGGCAAGACGGTATAGCGTTCTTCACGGTGCATCAGGTCAGCCATATCCGTCGGCAGCGGCACCTCAGAAAATCCGGCCTGAATCACAGCCTCAGCAAACTTCGCCGGGTGCGCGGTCGCCAGTACCACCTTGGTCATCTCAGCCGGGGTGACTTGCAATGCATCGACTGCAGTCGCTGTATGGGGGTCCAATAACTCACCAGTCTCTTCAAATACAGTGCGGATGGTTTCGCAGGTCTTGGCGTCATCCACCGCATGCGCCGAGAAGAGTGCACGTGCACTTTGAACCACAGAATCATTCAACACCACAGCACCGGTCTGGAAATCAGCCATGACCTTCGCCAGCATCTGACCATCGCGCTGGTGCAGATCGAACAACAGCCGTTCAAAATTCGAACTGACCACGATATCCATCGACGGCGAGAGTGTTTTCAACAACGGCTTTCTGGAAAGATCCCCACGAAGCCCGCGAACCAGTGCATCGTTGGCGTTGGTGGCCACCGTAAAGTGTGCAATTGGGAAGCCCATTTGGCGCGCCATAAAGCCGCCATAGACATCGCCAAAGTTCGCTGATGGCACACTAAACGCCATCGGACGATCGAGCGCCCCAAGGCGCAGTCCCGCATAGATGTAATAGACGGTCTGCGCCATGATGCGCGCCAAATTAATGGAGTTCACCGCCAGCAATCGATTCGGCGCGACAAAGGCTTGATCCATGAAGGAGGCTTTCACGATAGCCTGACAATCATCGAAGTTGCCCTCGACAGCGACGTTGTGCACGTTGTCTGACAACACCGTGGTCATCTGCCGACGTTGCACTTCGCTGACACGTTGATACGGATGCAGAATCACCACATCCAAATGCTCCGAATGCCGTGCTCCTTCGATCGCCGCGGACCCTGTATCACCCGAGGTCGCACCCATGACCACACCGCGCTCGCCACGCTCTGCCAAGAAATAATCCAACAGACGCCCAAGGAGCTGGAGTGCAAAATCTTTAAAGGCCAGCGTTGGCCCATGGAAGAGCTCTAAAAGCCACACATCGTGAGTCAGCTGCTTACTGGGCGCGACTGCACTGTGCCGAAACGAACCATAGGCCTCACGCACCATGCGTTCAAAGGTGGCACGTGGCATCGATCCCTCGACAAAGGGCCACATCACTTCAATGGCCAGTGCGTCATAGGGCAGGCTCTGCCATTGACGCCAGGTGGACTCCGAAATCTGCGGCAGGACCTCAGGAACATAGAGACCGCCATCCGAGGCCAAACCGGTGAGCACCACTTCATCAAAGCTCAGAACCGGTGCAGCACCCCGTGTTGAGATGAACTTCATAGCACCGCTCCGAGCGTCTCCACCCGAAGTACCACGGGTTCACCGACCACTGCTGCGAAGGCTTCGATCTGCGATAAAGCAGCTCTTAAGTCCCGCTCCACCACGGAATGAGTCAGCAGAATTAAGGCCAC
Source organism: Litorivicinus sp. (assembly GCA_018402605.1). Taxonomy (GTDB): domain Bacteria; phylum Pseudomonadota; class Gammaproteobacteria; order Pseudomonadales; family Litorivicinaceae; genus HIMB30. Next base: position 5,831 of record JAGYIK010000024.1, read on the forward strand.
TGCCTCACCCTCGACACCTTCTTTTTGGATCACGCTCTCGAGAGAGACGCGGTGGTCTGCGAGCACCCGTGTGATGTCAGCCAACACGCCGACTTCATCGCGGACCAGCAAGCGCACATAGAACGGACAGCGCGTCGCCTCGATCGGAAGGATCGGTAAATCATTGAGATGATTGGGCTGAAAGGCCAAGTGTGGGACTCGATTGGTTGGATCCACCGTCAAGGCACGCGCCACATCGACTAAATCGGCAACAACCGCACTCGCGGTGGGTAAGGAGCCTGCGCCCGAGCCATTTAACAATGTCGAGCCAACCGCGTCACCATAGATCTGGACTGCGTTCATCACACCATTGACGTTGGCCAGCAACTCCGTATCCGCAATCAGCGTCGGATGCACACGGAGTTCCACTCCAGCGTCAGTCCGACGCGCAATGCCCAGGTGCTTAATGCGATAGCCGAGCTCCTCGGCAAAATCGATGTCATCCAAATCGATACTGGAAATACCTTGGGTGTACACCGCGTCAAAATTCAATGGAATCCCGAAGGCAATCGAGGCCAGGATCGCAAGCTTATGCGCCGCATCAATGCCTTCCACATCAAAGGTTGGATCGGCTTCTGCATACCCGAGCGCCTGCGCTTCGGCCAACACATCAGCAAACTCGCGACCATCCTCGCGCATCGCGGTCAGAATGAAGTTCCCAGTGCCATTGATGATGCCTGCAAGCCATTGAATTTGGTTCGCCGCCAAGCCTTCCCGAATCGCTTTGATCACCGGAATGCCACCGGCCACTGCGGCTTCAAAGGCAATGGTCACACCACGCGCTTGGGCTTTTTCGAACAGTTGATTGCCGTGTTCGGCGATCAATGCCTTGTTCGCCGTCACCACGTGCTTCCCTGAATCAATGGCTGCTTCAATCAACTCACGCGCGTAATCGGTGCCACCAATCAGCTCAACAAAGACATCAACCTCTGGATCAGTCGCAACCGCCATCAGATCGCGCGAAACGCGGACACCGCTTAAATCAACACCATCACGATCCCGACGCGCGCCGACATGGGTCACTTCGATTTCGCGTCCAATCCGACGTGTCAGCTCCTGACGATTTTTCGCTAAGACTTGCAGGGTGCCCTGCGCAACAGTGCCAAGGCCAACAAGGCCAACTGAGATGGGTTTCAAATTTCGATCCTTAGGCGTGTTGTGTCACGGCTTCGTGCGCGCGAAACATCCGTTTGATGTTGCGAAGTGCTTGCCGTGTTCGGTGTTCATTCTCAATCAATGCAAATCGCACATGATCATCACCGTATTGACCAAAGCCAATTCCGGGACTGACCGCGACCTGCGCTTCACTGATCAACATTTTAGAAAACTCAAGCGACCCCATCTCTGCGTACTGGGCCGGGATTTTGGCCCAAACAAACATCGTGGCTTTGGGCTTAGTCACAGGCCAACCCAGCGCATCGAGGCCCTCACAGAGCACATCGCGGCGCGATTGATACATGTCGCGGATTTCATTCACACAGGTTTGGTCACCTTCAAGTGCTGCAATGGCTGCCACCTGAATGGGCGTAAATGTACCGTAATCCAAATACGATTTAATCCGCGCCAAGGCACCAATCAGCTCAGCGTTTCCGGCCGCGAAGCCCACACGCCAACCTGGCATGTTGTAGCTTTTCGAAAGTGAGAAAAATTCCACAGCAATCTCTTTTGCACCCTCGACTTGGAGGATGGATGGCGCCACATACCCATCAAAGACGATGTCGGCATAGGCCAAATCCTGGATCACCCAAATATTGTGCTCACGGGCGATCTCGACGACCTTCTCAAAGAAATCAAGCTCAACACAGGCCGCTGTTGGATTGGCTGGAAAATTCAGTACCAGCATTTTTGGCCGAGGCCAGGAATTCTCAATCGCCTTCAGAAGCTCAGCAAAAAAGTCCTCACCCGGAACCATCGGGACATGACGAATGTCAGCACCTGCAATCACGAACCCATAGGGATGAATTGGATAGGCAGGGTTCGGCACCAAGACCGCATCGCCCGGACCCAGAGTCGCCATCGCCAAGTGCGCCAAGCCCTCTTTCGAACCAATGGTGGTGATCACCTCGGTCTCTGGATTCAGATCGACGTTGTAACGGGTCTTATACCAGTTCGCCATGGCGCGGCGGAGCCGCGGGATTCCCTTCGACTGCGAATACCGATGTGTGTCTTCACGATTGGCCGTGTCGACGAGTTTTTTCACGATATGTGCAGGGGTCGGCTGGTCTGGATTTCCCATCGAGAAATCGATGACATCCTCACCCGCCGCGCGCGCCTTTTGTCGCATCTCGCCAATCACGTTGAAGACATACGGGGGCAAACGCTCAATACGCGGGAATTTTGTGTCCAAGGTCCATTACTCGATCAAGTTAAAAACGACTCAGTGTATCTTAAGAGCCAGACTGATTCATACGCTTTAGAAGCTCAGGCCAGGGTGCATATCCAGGTTGCATCTCACCATTCTCAAAGATCAGCGTCGGTGTGCCTGTGATGCCGAGTTGCTGCCCCAGTTTGAATTGATCGGCGACTGAATTCTCGCAGCTGGCCGGCTTTGGATCATTACCGAGTTTGGCCTCAGTCATGGCATCCAACGGATCGGCTGCACAGACGACAGAAACATACTTGTCATAGGATGGCGAACCGACCCCGGCTCGCGGAAACGCCGCATAGCGGACTTCAACACCGTTCTCGAGCAGTTGATCGATTTCCGCGTGTAACTTGCGACAAAATCCACAATCGATGTCTGTGAAGACCAGCAAGCGGTGCTTGACCTCACCCTTTGGCGCGAACACCACGAGGCCATCTTGCGTTAGGTTTTGCAGAAGGGACTGGCGGTCATCGCGACGGCCGACATCGGTTAAATTGCGCACCATGCCGACACCGATTTCATACAGATCACCGGCGACAAAATGCGTCCCTTCAGGATTGGTGTAGATCCGCTCCCCGTTGCCAAGGGTCACCTCGAAAAACGGCGCACCCTCAACTGCCGTCACCGACTCAATTTGAATCGTCGGATTGATTGCCTTCAATCGCATTCTGGGTCTATGTCGCATCAGCCATCACAACCTGAGACACAAAAAAACGGTACGCCGATCAGCCAACGCATAGGTGCTCCCTCAAACGAGTGTGAATTGTAACCCAAGCGCGCGGGTGATGTGCGCTGTACGGTTGTTTTAATCGCTCGCGTGCAACGTAGGTGTAGATTTGCGTGGTGGAGGTCTTCATGACCCAGTAACTGCACCACACGGAGGTCAGCTCCATGATTGACCAGGTGTGTCGCAAACGCATGACGGAGCGTATGTGGGCTCAAGGTCCACAGTAATCTCGAAGCTGACGCCCAATGTTTGATCCGATGCCAAAACGTCTGACGTGTCATGAGCGCCCCGGTGCGCCCGGGAAAGACAGCCCCGCCGCGTGGATCCGGTAATTCAGGTCGAACCTCCAGCAGATAGCGTTCTAACCAATACCGCGCCGTCTCTCCCAACGGGACCAAACGCTCCTTATTGCCTTTGCCAATCACCCGAACAACGCCCCTGATCCAAACCAGATTCTGACGGCTCAGCTGGCAGAGTTCAGTAACACGCAGGCCCGAGCCAGGACTTCGAGCATCGTACGATCACGCAGACCAATCGGACTCTCAATGTCAGGCGCTTCCAGCAGCCGATTCACATCGCTTTCACTCAACGCCGGTAGGAGTCGACCTTTTGAGGGCCGTGAGATCCGAGCCATCGATTCGTCTTCACGGATACGGGTGCGCACCAAATACTTATAAAAGCCATGCAGCGCAGACATCTTGCGTTGAATTGAAGTGGTGGTCGCCAAGCCGTCTTGGAACAATTGGCCAACAAAGCCATTGAGATCGCCCTCAGAGAGGTCGCCATTGTTGCCAACCCCCATGGCATAGTGTTCAGCGCCCATCAGGTCCACCCGATAGGCGCTGAGCGTTCTCAGGCCGCGCTCTAGGTAGAGCGCGTCAGGAGATAATCATCGAGTTTCGAGCGCGTAGTCATGACCCAAAGACTAGCACGTTGGCTCATAAATCCGCGGGTCAAGCGGAAGAAAACAAGAATCGTCACCACTGTCACCAGCATGGGGATCGCGCTCAGAAGCCAATAGCCGACGCAAACTTGCCGACCAAACCGGCTGCGACAAATCCCTTGTTGATCAGAAACTGAAGACTCACAGACAATTGCAACACCTGGGCAAATCAATGCAAACACCGGCGCATTGGTGACTTCACCGCCATACCCGTAACCAAATAGTCGTGATTGCGCCATCGCAACCGCACCAAGCAACAAGACCAACACTTGGGCTGACACCACGGTCAACAGGGGCGTAGCCAATCCCCAGCCGGAGCGAGCGACAGCGTGTGGGTCACGCCATGATCTTGGCGCATCGCGGTGATCGCCAACACGGTCAGAATCGGCACCCAAATCCACAAAGTAGGTAAGGCCGCCTCATCAATCCCTGACCCCCAGGCATCCGCGAGATCCCATAGCGGTTTCAACACCTGGCTGAGCACCGCCGCCAGCGCAAAAAATGTCGACAACACCAGACTGACTGTGACAACCAAGGCACATCAGACGCATCGCCGCGGGAGCCGCCAATCCGACGAGACCATGGCAAAGGTAAACGCCGGCAGAACCTGCGCAAAGCTCGCGGTCCCAGCCAAATCAGATGCACCTTTTGCGACCTGTGGTCTGAACGGGCATACAGGCATCGCCCAGATCCCCAATGGCCAAAAATCCAATCATGGCCAATGGAAACAAATACTCCTACAGACCACAGCCCAGGAATAAAAGAGCGCCCCAACCACAAAACCCACATTGATCGACATCGCGAGCGTCAATGGCATCGCGAGCGTCTGGGTTTGCAGTGGACCCTCAACGAGGGCGTGATAGGCCGCACTCTTCTGAAATTCCCGAAACATGCGAAAATTGAGTACGAGCAAACGCACATGCTGAATCACAAAAAATGCCACACCACTCAGGGCGATAACGATCATTCCCTGCATCAAGACCGACCCAGTCTGAAAGGCGAGGACCCAATCCGAGAACACAGGAATCACTTGCCCAGGGTGTGGAACCCAAAACATCAGCATTAAGAAGAAACTGATCGCGAGCCCACCGGCGCCCAATGCAGCAAGAAAATATAAGGGTGAATAGGTCATCGAAATTCCTCCAATTCAGATACCACTCAGTATGACGGGATCCCAGAGGAGTACTGTGACAAAATCACCAAGATTCGGAGGATAATGCCAGCAATCGCTCGAGTTGATGCAATTGGATGCGGCCACGGTGCAGCGCACACAGGCCGCTCTCCGCCATCTGCTTGAGTTGACGACTCACCACCTCTCGGGACGTACCGATCTCTGCTGCAAGCTCCTGATGTGACAGGCTCACCACCCCGTCATGGCCTGCGGCTTCGAGCAACCGCTCAGCCAAGCGAGACGCAATGGATCGGAAACACAGAGCGTGGATGTCACGAACAAAATACAAACACCGCTCAGATAGAGAGGCGACGATCAGCCGCTGCAGTGCCGTAGATTGGTTGTAGGCTTCTCGAAACTGCCTGGCATGCATCCAACCAATACGCACATCGGTCTCTGCTGTCGCACTGGCTTGATATTCACGATCGTTTAACAGATTGGTCAGCGTGTGCACACAGAGCTGGCCTGGTTCAACCCGATACAGCACTTTTTCACGCAACCCGTGCACCAGAGACACTCGGACTGCACCCTCAATCACCACCGCAAACCGCTCACAGGACACACCGGGTCGAAACAACAGATCGCCTTTTCTCACCGCGTGGGTGTGCATTAACGCAAAAAGACCGACGAGTGACTGTCGGTCTTCTGAAGTGATCGAGGTAAACAATCTCGACAGCGTCTTGGCTGAATCTGCCCCAACCAGTGTGCTGTCGAGCGACATCGCAAATTACTTGGTGTCGAGTTTTTCCTTGATACGCGCTGCCTTGCCTGACAGCTCGCGCAGATGGTATAGCTTGGCTTTACGCACATCACCACGGCGCTTCACCGTGATCGAGTCGATCAATGGCGAGTGCAACTGGAAGGTCCGCTCAACGCCAACACCGTGTGAAATCTTGCGAACGATGAAACTGGAATGCAGACCACGATTTGACTTGGCAATCACCACGCCCTCGTATGCCTGAAGACGCTCACGCGTACCTTCTTTCACTTTCACCTGGATCACTACCGTATCACCGGGCGCGAACGCAGGAATGTCTGTCTTCATTTGCTCTTGATTGAGCGCTTCGATGATCGGATTCATGCTCACGGCTTTGACTCCCTAATAAATTCCGTTAGCAAATCGTTGTCCTCATCTGACAACGTCTGCCGCTCCAATAACTCGGGCCGACGCAACCACGTCCACCCCAAGGCCTGCTTTCGGCGCCACCGTGCGATCTGTCCGTGATGCCCACTTAACAACACATCCGGCACACGCTGGCCCGCAATCTCTTCTGGGCGTGTGTAGTGTGGACAATCCAATAATCCATCACTAAACGAATCCGCCTCGGCACTGCCGGCGTGACCCAACACCCCTGGAACCAATCGACCCACTGCATCAAGCAATGCGATCGCTGCCGGTTCCCCGCCCGAGAGCACAAAGTCTCCCAGAGAAATTTCCCGATCGATATCGAGTGTAATCACCCGCTCATCAACCCCTTCGTATCGCCCCGCCAGCAAAATCACTTCGGGCCAACAGGCGATTTCCGCGACCAACGACTGCGTCAGTGGCTCTCCCTGTGGGCTCAGATACACCACTGGGGCCGCTGGCAAGTGTTGCCGCGCTTCTGCGATGGATGCACGCAGTGTCTCCACCTTCATCAGCATCCCTGGACCACCACCGTAGGGTCGGTCGTCCACAGTCTGGTGCACATCCGTGGCATGCGCTCTTGGGTTGAAACTCACCAACTCCAGTCGCCCATCGGTCAAACCGCGACCAATCACACCATGGCTGAGGGCATCCTCGACCATCGCTGGAAACAGGGTGATCACACCCCACTTCATCTAAAACTCCGGGTCCCAATCAACGCGTATCGCTCGAGTGTGCATATCCACCTCGGTGACTGTCTGCGCAATAAAAGGCAGAAGTCGCTCGCGTTGATCTAAACTTTCTCCGTCACCTTGCACCACCAGCACATCATTTGCGCCCGTGGCGAGAACCGTTTTCACGACTCCCAAGTCCACGCCATCTTGCGTGGTCACACGACACCCCTCGAGGTCTCGCCAATAAAATGTGTCGCTGTCTAGGGCCGGCAGATGCGTCGCATCCACTTCCACCAAACAATTCACCAATGCGTCCACGCTGGTGCGATCTGGATATCCTTTGAATCGCACTGCATATCCTTTGCTGTGCAACTTCCAAGCTTCCGGCTCGATTGG
>JAGYIK010000240.1 GCA_018402605.1 Litorivicinus sp.
TGGATCGAAACATAGCGCACTCCTTTTTCTTATACGATGATGACAGCATAAGACAGATTTTTTAGAGAAGGCGAACTATGTTGCACAAAATCGATCACGTCGGCATTGCCGTGACAGACCTGGAATCCGCGATCAAAACCTATCAGGGCCTGGGATTCACCCTGACTGGGCGCGATCGCGTCGACTCACAAAAAGTCGAGACGGCGTTTTTTCAAATCGGTGAGTCCTGCATCGAGTTGATCGCAGCGACCGATTCCGATTCACCCATCGCAAAATTCATTGCCAAGAACGCGGGTAAAGGTGGTTTACAGCAACTCGCCATTACTGTCACGGACATCGAAGCGGAACTGGCGCGCTTAAAAAATGAGGGCTACACCCTCATCAACGAGTCACCGGTCCCTGGGGCACACGGAACATTGGTGGCCTTTGTGCATCCAAAGGATACCGAAGGCGTGCTATTGGAGCTCTGCCAACATCCTGAGTCGGCGCATTAATGCGCATCGATGCGATTACCCGTTATCCGATTAAGGGATTCGCTGGAGAATCCCTCAATCGAGTGACGCTCGAGCCCAACATGCGCCTCCCCGGAGATCGGGTGTATGCCCTACGTCACCAGGATCGTGTTCCACCGATTCAGTCTGGTTGGCGGCCGAAAAAGTACTTTCTGCAGTCTGTCCAGACTGATGTCATCTCACAGATCGAGGTCCGCTGGGAGACAGATCACGTCGATTTCCGTCATGCCGACGATTCACTCACGTTATCACGGCCATTACAGATGGATGCCCAATTGGCCGACTGGATGGGTGCGCGTATTCCTGACTCCAGAGGATTTGAGCTGACCTATGAGCCTGTGGGGCTCACCGATGAACCCGATGCATTTGTCTCACTGACCAATCTCAACACTGTACGTGCAATTGCCGAGGCCACTCAAACGGCACCAAATCCGGCGCGCTACCGTGGCAATCTGGTAATCGATGGGGTACCCGCTTTTACTGAAAGGCAGTGGGTTGGAGCGACGCTTCACATCGGCGCAGTGCAATTTGAAGTCATTGAGCCGATCGTCCGATGCCTCGCAACCGAGTGCGATTGGCAAGGTCATCGCGATCGCGATTTCCTCAACCGATTGGATGCCGCGCTACAAACTGATTGCTGCGGTGTGTTTTTAAAAACATGCGTTGGCGGGCATTTAGAAGTCGGTGATACGCTGCGCGTGTATCAAAGATAAGTCAGGCGTTGATCCGCTTTTTTTGCTTTCATTTTCTCATGCACCACTGCAACAGCCCGCAGGACCGAATCAATATAGCGCTCTGTATCAAAGTCCGCATGATGCAGCGGTGAATCCATCTCCTGTAACGCACCATGGACGATGGCCTCTAACCAGAGGGCGCGGTCCATGGGGTCCGCAACACCCGCACTATGACCTGAAAGCACTTGTGTCAGTCGCCGGCGCATCCGATCACGTGCATCACGAACGCGATGCATGGCTTGAGGATCG
>JAGYIK010000241.1 GCA_018402605.1 Litorivicinus sp.
ACGATTGGTGAGCGCCCCGCAAGTTCAGTTGATGGGTGTGCCATCAGGTGAGCTCGAGCCCGAGACGTTGGTGACGGATTTGGTGTCGACGGTTGAAGAAATTATGGCTGAACTGAGTAGTCGCGTGCTGCAGTCGGATGATGCATTACGCGAGTCGTTGCAGCGCGAGTTTGGCGCGATGATGCGGCAGTGGCTTGGACTCAAGCCCAAGCAAATGGTGAACATTATTCGGATTTGAGCGCAAAAACGCTCTTTCCAATCGAAAAATATTGTATACAATATTTGCACTCTAATAGGGTTTTATCCGTTGGAGAGGATCCAAAAAGAGATCTGTTAGAAAATTTAACCCATAGCGACAGGGCAGTTCACATTGAATCATCAGGATGACGTATTTAGGGCACGGGCACTGGCAATCTTGCGTGTCATAGAACACGGCGAAGAGGTGTCACAGCGCGAGATCGCCGAGAAAATCGATTCGAGTCTCGGGACGACAAATCAAGCGCTGAAGGTCCTCATTGACGACGGTGTCGTCCATGCTGAGGGCGTGACCACGTCGAAAGGCAAGCGCGGTTTTTTGTACTACCTCACACCACGCGGAATCGAAGAAAAATTGAAATTAACGCGTGATTACCTGATGCGTCGTCAACGTGAGGCGAAGGAAATTGCGAGTGAAATCGAGCTGCTGAAAGCGGAGCTAAACGAGCGTTAATCTGACCGCGACTCGTTCAGCACCTCGGGTCCAAAATAATGCTCCACACCAACCGAGATCGCGTAGCAGGCGAGGGCAGTTGTCCGCGGAATCTTGAAGTCTTTACCGTCCCGTTCGCCTTTCTCGTAGTACTGTATCGTCCGTTTTTTCAGACCGAGCTTTTTCGCCGCTTGTTCTTGCGTGAGTCCGCAGAATTTTCGCCATGCTTTGAATTCTTTCGGAGTCATCCGTAATTCCGTATCCCGTTGTTCAAAAGGTCGCCATTATCTCGTGTATTTTTTCATGTTACATGAAGGTTTTATGATTTTTTAGCGCACTTTGTGCGTAATCTTGGCGCGCTGCACAGTGGTGCTTGATGTACCTCAATGCAAAACAGCAGCCTAAATTAGACAATCACCCCATGAAAAATCTGCAGTTACTCAAGGCCTTTGGGCTGTTTGATCGGAATGTGCCACGGTACACCAGTTATCCGCCCGCGACACAATTTCGGGACATCGAGGAGCGTGATCGTGTCAGCCCGTGGCTCGGCGCATTGCCAATCGATCGGCCGATCTCGTTGTATGTGCATATTCCATTTTGTCGCAGAGTCTGCTGGTTTTGTGCCTGCAGAACACAGGGGTTGGGTAACGATGGACGATTACAGACCTACCTTGAGGTGCTGCGCAAAGAAATAGCCATGGTTGCGCGCGCCTTGCCAGCAGGTATTCAAGTGTCACGCGTTCACTTCGGTGGAGGTACTCCGACATTACTCGATGCCGATCA
>JAGYIK010000242.1 GCA_018402605.1 Litorivicinus sp.
TACTTCCCACACGTCGAATCTCGCCTTCTTGCAGAACTCGCAGCAGGCGCGCTTGTGCTTCTAGTGGCAACTCGCCGATCTCATCCAAAAACAAGGTGGATTGGTGTGCTGCCTCGATCAAACCAGCGCGGTCTGTCGTCGCCCCTGTAAAAGCCCCCTTCACGTGTCCAAACAATTCAGCTTCGATCAAGGTCTCTGGGATGGCAGCACAGTTCACCGAAATCATCTCGCGGGCGTTTCGTTGTGATTGACTGTGGATCGCGGTTGCGACCAATTCTTTGCCAGTGCCGGACTCCCCACCAATCAATATCGTGGTGTCGAGTGGTGCGACGCGATTGATTTGGTGTCTTAGTTTCTCCACTGCAGGGGAGTTCCCAAGCATGTGCCCGGGTGATAAGTGATCTAATTTATCGTGCAGTGCGCGTTCAATGGCTCGAATGAGTTCTTTGTGATCGATCGGCTTTGTCAGGCAATCGAAGGCGCCTCGACGCATTGCAACAATCCCTTGCTGTAAAGAGACCTGGCCGATCATCATAATGACCGGGCATGGTCCGGCTTTGTCGATGAGATCAATGCCATTGCCATCGGGCAAGCGGTGTTCGCAGACCACGCAGTCAACTTCGCCCAGTTGTGAACTGGCGTCCTGCAATGATTCCGCCACTTGCACCGCGAATCCGGCATGTTCCAAGCCGATACGTAATGCTTTCTGTAAAAGACTCTCATCTGTCACGAGAAGTAGCGTTGTCATCAAATGTGTAGGCCCCTGTTTTGCGCAGTCTATCTTGTTTTGTGCATTTCTGCCGAGACCTCTAGCGCGCGTGGCAAGCGCTTCCGAATATCACCGAGATCCTGAAAATACCGCAACCATGTCGCAGTCGAGTCGGTGCGGTTGGGCGTATCATTCAGTAACAACAATTCAGCGATACGTGCATAGGTGGAACCCGGGAGTGCGGGATCTACCGGAGCTGCAAACGTCTGTTTGGATAGCTTTGCGCCGGCAGAATCGATCAAAACCGGGAAATGTCCGTATGCCGGGCAGGCAAGGCCAAGACGCTGACTGATAAAGCGTTGCATTGGCGTTGACGGCAACAGATCAATACCCCGAATGACATGCGTGATGCCATCGATAGATTCATCAATGGCGCAGGCTAATTGATAGGCGATGATGTTATCTCGGCGTTTGACAATAAAATCGCCCGGGTGATCCGGTTGCACCCAGCCTTGAATCGCATCATCGAAGTTTGTCGCGAGGTCTTGTGTGTCGATCCGTACAGCCATGTCCTGATGCAAGGCTTGCCGGCTCTGAAGGCGCATCCGACAGTGCCCCGGATACGGGCCGCGTGGCAGTTGTTTCCTGGAGCAGGTGCAGTTGTAAAGTAGGCCGTGTTGGTCAAGTTGTGTGAGCGCACGCTGGTACTGTTCGATCCGTTCTGACTGAAAGGCGGGGGGTTCATCCGGCACGAGA
>JAGYIK010000243.1 GCA_018402605.1 Litorivicinus sp.
TTTGCCAGTCTATTTCCGGGGCAGCGTGATGCACTCGAAAAACCCGATGTGGGATTCATTGCAACGCAACCGCTTGGAAAACCTGCAGTGGCTCGGATTTCTATGACGATTCCCATGCTTTCACATTCGCGTAACCGCTTACTGTTGGTGAGTAACGAGCCGAAAGCGGGCAGAGTGCGCGATGCCATTGCATCAGGGAAGGATCCGAGCAATCCAGTCAGCTATCTTTTGAATAGTTCATATCCTTGGGTGGTTCAATGGCCAGACGGTCGTCACACCGAGATCCAAAGGGGAATTGAGGCCCCTCTCCACCTAGGATGAAAGTGGTTTTTCAAAGACCTGATAGTGGCCGGTTGTGAATCCCAGTTGTTGGTAGGTGGACTTGGCGGCGTCATTGGTGGTGTCTGCGTACAGACGAATATCCTTCGCCCCGGCGTGTCGAGCCTCAGACTCAATGTGCATCAATAGCCGCCGAAAGATCCCCTGGCCCCGAAATGCCGGCCACACATAGACACTTTGCAACCACCAAATCTGCGCGCAACGCCAGTCGGACCACTCATAGGTGATTAGGGTCTGACCGACGACCTGTGCGTCGCAGACCGCGACCCAATATATCCCTTTATTGCAGTCGTCTAAGATGGCCGTGATGCCTGGTCGAAGCGTCGCCTCATGCAGTTCAAGTGTTTCCGTCTCAAAAGCCACGCCTTGATTGCCTTCAATTAAGGCATCGAGATCGTCATGGGTTGCGCGTCGAATTGTAGTCATGTGGTTTCTGCTCAAGTCTTGTACACTGTGGAAAAGGAGTACTGCATGGCTACTGAATGGCACCCCCTCCGGATCGAGCATCACATCCATCGACCGGCTGTTGCAACTGATTTACCCGACATCGTGTGTTTGCATGGTATTTGCGCCGGTGCCTGGGTGTTTCCCGAGCGCTTTATTCAACCCTTGTGTGATGCCGGTTTTACGGTACATACACTGTCGTATCGTGGGCATGGGACCAGCGAGGGCTACGACGGGATCCGCACCTGGCGCTTGGTGGATTACGTCAACGATGTCCGTTCAATCCTCAATACACTGAGCCACCCACCGGTGGTGCTCGGTCATTCACTCGGATCGGCCATTACGCAGGTCTTGTTGCGCGATAAGGATCCGTTGTCGGCGGCTGTCTTGATGAGTCCAGTTCCACCACAAGGTTTGGCTGCTGTCTCTTGGCGGCTGTTGTGGACCGATCCCATGGCGTATCAGCAGTTGTGGGTCGCGTTGACCGTTGGAGTGCAGCAAGTGTCCGAGCGCATCGGTGCCAGGCTCTTATTTTCAGCGTCAGAGCTAACTGAGACGATTTCATCGTTTTTCGCCTCCTGCACAGATGAATCCCCGTGGCTTGCAGCTGACCTTCAGGGGATTCCGCGGATTGGGCCGAGAGACTACGACGTATCGATTGATCCACCGGTCTTGGTG
>JAGYIK010000244.1 GCA_018402605.1 Litorivicinus sp.
CTACGGAAACGTCATCGATTTCGTGTATGAAATCCGTGAGGGTGACAGCTTTATCGTGACGTTTGAAAAGCGGTATCTCGACGGCGAATTCATTGAATACGGTAATATTCTGGCCGCCGAATTCACCAACAACAAAGAATCCTTCATCGCGGTCCGATACACCGACTCTGAGGGGGACGTTGGCTACTATGATCAGCAAGGTGTCAGCCTTCGCAAAGCATTTTTGCGTGCGCCGCTGAACTTCAAACGCATCAGCTCCAACTTCAAGCTGGCGCGTAAACATCCTGTCCTTGGGCTCATGCGAGCACACAGAGGCACTGATTACGCCGCCCCCACAGGCACACCCATTTATGCCGCAGGCGATGGCAAAGTCACCTATCGAGCGCGTAACGGCGGCTATGGGAATCTCGTCGTCATCCGCCATGGAAATGGTATCGAGACGCGGTATGCCCACTTGTCGAAATTTGGTCGCTACGGGGTCGGCAGCAAAGTGAAGCAAGGGCAAGTGATTGGGTACGTAGGCGCAACAGGCCTCGCAACAGGCCCGCATTTGCACTACGAGTTCGTTGTGAATGGCGCGCACCGCAATCCACGAACCATCCTCGATAAGCTACCGAAAGCGAAAACGCTTGCGAAAGCTGAGATGGCTAAATTCACGCGCGTCGCTGAGCCCTTGGTTGCCTCATTGGAGGCGCAAAGAAGCAATGCTGAATTGGCTTTTCAAACCATCCGCCAGTAAATCGCACCGAACCGCCATCGGCTTGATGAGCGGAACCAGTCTCGACGCACTCGATGCGGCACTTGTGCGGGAAAACGATGCAGGCCAAATCGAGGTACTGCAACTCGATACTGTTGCACTCCCAAGCTCACTTCAAACAGCGCTCGAGACAGTGATCGTCTCTGGGCACACATCGCTATCCGACCTCTTGCAGCTTGAGCATGCATACACCGAGTTGGTCATCGCGCAATGCCAACGCCTAATATCCGAATCGAACACAGCTATTGATGTCATCGGCTTTCATGGACAGACCCTATGGCACGCGCCTGACATCAACTCCACCTTACAGATTGGGCATGCAGAGTGGCTTTCGGAAGCCACACAGACTCCTGTGGTTGCGCAATTTCGACGTGGGGACATGGCGCGTGGCGGCCAGGGCGCACCCCTTGCGCCGCTGTTTCATGCCGCACATTTTCAACGTGAGACCGAAACTGTCGGCGTTCTCAACTTGGGAGGTATCGCCAATTTAACCGTGCTGTGCCCAAATCAACCGCCGCGTGGATGGGATCTCGGGCCTGCCAATACCCTTTCAGATCAATGGTATCGGCTGCATCACGCCGGAGCCTTTGACCGAGATGGCCAGATTGCGGCGTCGGGGACGATACATGAAGGTTTACTGCAGACCTGCCTCACTGAGCCGTTCTTTCAGGCGCCGCCGCCAAAGAGTACAGGGCGA
>JAGYIK010000245.1 GCA_018402605.1 Litorivicinus sp.
CTACGGGGAGCAGATTGAACTGCCGTTGGTGGGTGAGGGTGTGTATCAATGCCCGCACACAGGCGTTCGGTATCAGCTGCAGGGTGAGTCTTTAGGGGTTGTGTCGTGAGTATTCCGTTTATCGACTTAAAGGCCCAGTACCAGGCCCTGAAGCCCCAGATCCAAGAGCGCATCAATCGGGTGCTTGAGCATGGGCAGTACATCATGGGGCCTGAAGTGAAGGAGCTGGAAGACAAGCTCGTAGCTTATACCGGCGCTAAGCATTGCATCACGGTGGCCAGTGGCACCGAGGCCTTGTTGATGAGTTTGATGGCGCTTGGCATCAAGCCGGGGGATGAGGTGATCACCACACCCTTCACCTTTGCAGCGACGGCGGAAGTGATTGTGCTGTTGGGCGCCAAACCCGTGTTTGTTGATATTGAGCCGGATACGTGCAACATCAACGCCAGCTTAATCGAGGCCAAGGTGACCGAGAGAACAAAGGCCATCATGCCGGTGAGTCTGTATGGACAGCCCGCCGATATGGATGAAATCAATGCCATTGCCAAGAAGTACGGCGACATCCCGGTGATCGAGGATGCGGCACAGAGCTTCGGAGCAACTTATAAAGGCAAGAAGAGCTGCAACCTGAGCACGATCGGCTGCACCAGTTTTTTCCCGAGCAAGCCGCTTGGCTGCTATGGGGATGGTGGTGCGATTTTTACCTCAGATGACGCGTTGGCGCAGGTACTGCGAGAGATCCGTGTCCACGGCCAGAGCGCGCGGTATGTGCACACCCGGGTGGGTGTCGGGGGGCGAATGGATACCCTGCAATGCGCCATTGTGCTCGCGAAACTCGAGCGTTTTGAGTGGGAAGTGGCGCAGCGGATCGCGATTGGCGAGCGATACAATCAGCTTCTGGATCAGAAGGCGATACAGCGCGTCCAGCAGCGTGGGGATAGGACGAGTGTGTTTGCGCAATACACCGTGATTGCAAAGAACCGCACCGAGCTGCAGCAGCGTTTGGCCCAGTGTGATGTGCCGACTGCTGTGCACTACCCGATCCCTCTGAACGAACAGCCGGCGTATCAGCACCTGTGTTGCCCAGAGTGCACGCCGGTCGCGAGCATGGTTGCGAATGGTGTCATGAGCGTTCCGATGAGCGCTGAGCTCTCGCAGTCACAGCAAGACCGGATTGTTGAGGCTTTGAGGTCATGAAGATTTTGACTGTTCTCGGTGCGCGGCCTCAGTTCATCAAGGCTGCGACGGTCAGTCGTGCCATCAAAGCGCATGACGATATCGAAGAAATCATTGTCCATACTGGTCAGCACTTTGATGCCAATATGTCGGAGGTCTTCTTCGAGCAGCTCGACATCCCGCGCCCGCACCACAACCTGCATATTGCCGGCCTCAGCCACGGTGCGATGACCGGACGCATGCTCGAAGGCA
>JAGYIK010000246.1 GCA_018402605.1 Litorivicinus sp.
CCCGCCAGTGATCATGCGAATTTTGTCGATAAGATGATCGGTGCCTACGCCCGAGGCTTGGCTGATCTTGTCGATTATTTCGATCCCTGCCGCGTTGCTTGGATCCAGACCAGTGGTCGACATACCGACCGACAGCGTTGGATCAATAAGTCGGCTGAGGACCTCGTCTGGTGAAATCCGCAGTTCAGACTGGTAGAGCAGCACCATGGCGTTAAATCCAAGGACATCGGACCTCTGCAGCAGACCGGCCTCGCGCAGTGCGTCGGCATGGGTTAAAGAGGCAGAGAGGAATACGTCAAATGGCGCTCCGGATTCGATTTGCGCGCGCAATGATCCCGAGGGCCCATAGGTGGTATGCACCGCGATATCTCGGCGCCCTTGAAAGAGCTGGATGAGCCGTGGCATGAGGTGGGTCATGCTACCGGGCGCGAAAACGCGAACCTCAGACATCTCAGTCATCATGTCGTCCTCCCATTGAGGATGCATTTGCGTTTGGGAAAAACAGTTGTGCACCATCGACTCGGTAGGATGCGATGGCCTCCTGACCATGATCGGAAATGAGCCAGTCGATAAACGCTTGTCCAGCATCTGCCCTCACTGTGGGACACCGTGCTGGGTTTACCAGAATAACACCGTACTGATTGAACAGGCGTTGATCGCCTTCGACTTGAATTTCAAAATCGCCTTTGTTGCCAAATTGAATCCATGTGGCACGGTCGGTGAGCGCATATGCACCCATGCCGATCGCGATATTGAGTGTCGCACCCATGCCCGACCCCGTCTCACGGTACCAGAGCCCAGAGCCTGTTGAAGGATCTGTATCTGCTTGGCGCCAAAGTTCACGCTCTGCTTTGTGAGTTCCAGATTCATCACCTCGTGAGGCAAATAAGACCCTTGATTCCGCGATTTCTTGAAGTGCCTGGGCGATGTTTGTTAAACCATTGATCTGTGCTGGGTCTTCGCGTGGTCCGACGACAATAAAATCGTTGTACATCAGATCAAAACGCGCAACACCAAACCCTGCCGCAACGAATGCCTCTTCACTGGCCTTTGCATGAACCAGCAATACATCGGCGTCGCAGTTTTCAGCGTTTTTTATCGCTTGCCCTGTGCCAACGGCAACAACATGGACCGTTAGGCCGATATCCTTGTGCACCAAGGGAAGCAGGTGGTCGTAAAGACCAGCGTTTTTCGTTGATGTGGTGGATTGAACGAGGATTGACTCTGCCTGCACTAACGATGCGATGGGGAAAAACAGGGCAAAGCCGAGGGATTGAAGTATGGATCTCCATGTCATGGGAAGACTTCCTTCTTTTTTGGGGTCACAACACAAGTTCGCCGTTGAGATAGGCTTTGGCTTCTCGCGACTGCGGGTTTGTGAAGAAGCTCGCAGCATCGCTATGCTCGGAGATCCGGCCGCGATGC
>JAGYIK010000247.1 GCA_018402605.1 Litorivicinus sp.
ATTTGCACTACTCAGCACTTCCTGACTGGGCGCAATCTGTTGGCATGGTCATGTCAATCATCCTGCTGGCCCCGAGCTGGGGTGGAATGATCAACGGCGTGATGACCCTGTCAGGCGCTTGGCACAAGCTGCGTACCGATCCAATCTTACGATTCTTAGTGGTCTCCCTGTCGTTCTACGGCATGTCGACTTTCGAGGGACCGATGATGTCAATTAAAACGGTCAACGCGCTGTCTCACAACACAGACTGGACCATCGGTCACGTCCATTCTGGCGCGCTTGGCTGGGTCGCCATGGTGTCCATCGGCTCGCTCTATCACCTCATCCCGAAAGTGTTGGGAATTGCACAAATGTACTCTGCGCGTCTGATTAATCTGCACTTCTGGATGGCCACTGTGGGCACCGTGCTGTACATCGCAGCGATGTGGGTCAATGGCATCATGCAAGGCTTGATGTGGCGCGCGGTGAATAACGACGGCACTCTGACCTACAGCTTTATCGACTCGGTTGAAGCAAGCTACCCCGGCTGGATTATCCGAGTCATCGGTGGCGCCATCTTCTTCGCCGGTATGCTGGTCATGATGTACAACGTGTATCGCACCGTTGAAGACGCGAAACGCCAAGATGCGATTCGCGACACCAGTGCACCAGAACCTGCTGCAGCGTAAAGGAGAGCCCTGTGAAATCACATGAACGTGTCGAAAAGAACCTGGGTCTACTGTCTGTTCTGATTGTGTTGGTGATCAGCTTTGGTGGTTTGGCAGAAATCGTTCCGCTATTCCATATGTCGAAAACAACCACACCAGTCGAGGGCATGAAACCTTGGACCGCACTCGAACTTGAGGGACGCGATATCTACATTCGCGAAGGATGTCATGTCTGCCACACGCAAATGATACGCCCCTTCCGCGCAGAAACTGAGCGTTATGGCCACTATTCCGTTGCCGGGGAATCGGTCTGGGAACGTCCATTCCTCTGGGGTTCAAAGCGTACTGGACCAGATCTGGCGCGGGTGGGTGGAAAATACTCGGACGATTGGCATCGCGCGCACATGTACAACCCGCGCGATGTCGTACCCGAATCGAATATGCCGTCATTTCCATGGCTCTTTCAAAAAACGCTCAGTGGAGAGACTACTGCGCGAAAAATGCGCGTGCTCCAAGGCCTTGGTGTCCCGTACACCGATGCACAGATTGAGACTGCCCGTGAAGATGTCCGTGGTAAAACCGAGATTGTGGCGTTAATCGCCTACCTGCAGGGTCTTGGCACCGTGATGAAGGATCAATAAAGAATGACGTATTACGATTGGCTCGGCGTCTTGAGTGTTGTCATGTTGGTGATGTTTCTTGGGATCGGCTGGTGGGCCTATAACCCAAAAAATAAAGCGCGCTTTGAAGAGGCAGCAAACTCCGTTTTTGATGACGA
>JAGYIK010000248.1 GCA_018402605.1 Litorivicinus sp.
GTGATGAAGAAGGCCCTGCAACGGATGGTACTGTGGCTGTTGTGGAGGCCCTCGCCAACATGCAGCGCGAGACCGGTATCGCGGCGATCGATTATTGCGTCATTGGTGAGCCGAGTTCAAAAGATCACCTCGGTGATCAAATTCGTGTCGGGCGACGCGGCTCTTTGAACGCCAAACTTACCGTGCATGGCGTCCAGGGACATGTGGCCTACCCAGAGCTTGTCAGCAATCCAATTCATGGTTTAAGTCGCCTTATCGCGGCGCTGACTGCGGTAGATTGGGATCAGGGTGAGGACAACGCATACTTCCCACCGACCAGTTTTCAGGTCTCAAATATCCATGCCGGAACCGGCGCCACCAATGTGGTGCCCGGAGATGCCAACTGTCTCTGTAACTGGCGGTTTTCCACCTCCACAGACCAAGGCCGCATCCAAGACATGACAGCGCAGCTCATCGAGACATTAGGGATCGAGGCGTCGATAGATTGGAACCTGTCCGGCGAACCCTTTCTCACCGAACAGGGCGCGCTCACCGATGCGGCTGTGGCCGTGATTGCCGAGGAGACCGGTGCAACCTGCGCGTTATCCACAGGCGGTGGCACATCCGATGGGCGATTTATTGCCAAGCTCGGTTGTCAATTGATTGAACTTGGGCCCATCAACCGGAGCATTCACAAAATTGATGAGTCAGTGCGGATCGCTGACCTCGCACCGCTAAAGAATTGCTACTTGGGCCTGATACGGCGCCTCATCGCTTAGTCGTCGACCAGGTCCACATCTTCTGCCTGCGGGCCCTTTCCGGACTCACCTAAGACATAAGAGACGATCATGCCCTCGCGCAGGAGGTACCGGTTGCGCCCACGAATCGAGCGATAGTGGACAAACACGTCCTCACCATCTTCACCGGTGACAAATCCAAAGCCTTTGGTGGCGTTGAACCATTTTACAGTCCCCTCTTCGCGTGGCCCAGTCGGAATCGGGCGGAAGCTCGCGGTGCGGTTCAAAATTTGCGTTAAGGCCGTTTGTGCATACTGCATCACCAAGATCACCAAACCGATCAGTACACCCGCCTCGAGCTCACCGCCTGGCGTCGGCTGCATGCCAAAATTCGGCAACAAAAACAGCAAAACGAAAGCGCCAAGGACAGACAGAACCAGAGACAAGAACAGTTGGCGTAACGTATAGCGCATGAGAAACTCCCTTATAGATACAAACAATTGGTGAGGCCATAGGAGCCAATTTACAAGACAATGACGACGGATCCCTACATCACCGAGCTTGAAACCCGAATAGCATTCTTAGAGGACAGCCTCGATGCGCTCAGTCTTGAGGCCCACAGACTGTCTCAGGCCAACGACAAACTCAATACTGAATTGCATGCACTGGCAAAATTGGTGAAACCTCTGATGCAGCAGATG
>JAGYIK010000249.1 GCA_018402605.1 Litorivicinus sp.
GCAGTGGAAGTCATGTCGCGTCCTAAGGATGAGAATGGTAGGGAATGCCTTTGCGCCAAAGCGCAAAGGCTTCACGGTAGATACCGCCAAGCACCACAAATGTTTGTGGCCACATTCCGATAAATAAAGGTTTGAGACCTCGGCCTTCAAACGGAGTAAAGCTCAGTCTGAGCCCCGCCTCAAACATTGGCTCACTTGAGTCCGCATCACGCAGCCCAAGAAACACCGAGGTCATCCCCTCGCTCGGCCATCTGACTCGCGTTTGATACACCTGTTTGATGGGGTTAAATGGCGAGACATGAAAGGTCTTCTCAAACTCCACCAATGCCCCTGAAATAAGCTGCTTGGCCGGAATCGCATAACAGTGGATTTCGTTCCAGGGCGTGTTGGAGACTTCATAAATCAGTGCCGCCGGTTTTTCGTCTTGGTCATGCAGAAAATAGACACTGAGGGGGTTAAATCCGACGCCAACAATGTGCGGGTTTGTGAGTAACAAAACACGACCTGAGACATCGACATCAAGGCGTTCGCTTACCCAGTCCCTAGCCACTTGGCCGCTTGGGTTTGTATCGTCAATTAAATGCCGCTTGGTTTTGAAACTGAGTAGCCCAGACCGATTCACGTTCAGACGTGTGCCCGCTAGCGTGTCGAGCTGATCAAGATCCAAAAGGAGCATTGCACTGGGGTATTCGAAACGGTGCGTGGCTGGCGCATGCCGGGCGTGCCATAGGGTTCCGCGAGCGGCGTAGTGTGGTGTCATCGTGTGCATGCGATTCCAAGACTGTGTTTGAGCGCATTGGCGGCTTTTTCACCGCTGACGACACCATCCTCATGAAATCCGTTGCGACACCATGCCCCGCACACAACAATCGGCTGGCCCTGGTTTTGTGCATCGATCTGCGCTTGGATCGACAGCGATCGCGGCCCAAACTGCGGATGCGCATAGCTCCACTGGCCTAAAATATGCTCCTCCCGAATACGCTGGGTATTGTTCAGGGTCACAAAGAACTGGTGTGGTCCACGCAAGTTTTGCAGGCGATTCATATCGTAAGTCACCACCGCACCCAGGGTGTCTTTTTGCTCCTGTAAACGATAGTTCCAGCTTGCCCAGGCGCGACGATTGGCCGGCATCTGCGTCACATCTGTGTGTAAAACAACATCGTTTTCTGCGTACCGAATCCCGCTCAATAGCGCTTTAAGCGGCGCTTGGTCTGCGTTGAGAATGGCATTCGACTGATCCGTATGACCAGCAAGCACCACACCATCGAACTGCTCGATGCCAGCGCTTGAGCGAACTTCGACGCCAGATTCGAGCGTCTTGACACTGAAGACTTGGGTATTGAGCCGAATAGCATCGGAAAACTGAGCTGTCAGAGGGGCGATATAGGACCGTGAGCC
>JAGYIK010000025.1 GCA_018402605.1 Litorivicinus sp.
CCCCCTCGCCCCCACCCAACAAGGACTGTTGTTTGAGTCGCAGATGGTCGAGCCGGGTCACTTGGATCCCTACCACTGCGTCCTGCATGCAACCTTTCAGAACTTTGATCGAGAGGCCTTTGTTCGCGCGTGGTCGGGGCTCTTACAGCAGCACGCGGTGCTTCGATGCCGCCTGGCACCGGATGCCTTGCAATACAGCCTGCTGGTGATCACGGAGTCCTTGGATCTGCCGCTTGCAGGGCAGGCAGAGGATCTTGACGCGCTCTGTGAGATGGAACAGTCCGAGCCCTTCGCTGCCGGTGATGCATTGATTCGTGCGCGGCTCGCTGTGGGCGGTGACGGTCAGGCCATGGTGGCGATCGGATTTCATCATCTCCTTCTGGACGGCTGGTCAATGGGCCGGCTTCAAGAGGAATTATTGCGTCGCTATTTGGCCGAAAAATCCGGTCAGTCATTCCCGACACAGGGATCCCAAGACCGGGTCTGGATTGAGCATCTCAAGCAGATCTTGGGTCTTGATGCAGCGGCTCGGCGGAGGGCTTGGGCACCGATCCTTGAGCATCTGCCTGAGCCGGTATTTGCGCAGCGGTTGCAGGACCGCTCGCAGGAGGACGCCGGGGTTGAGGAATGGAGCGTGCAACTGACCGCTGCCGAAGATCAAGGACTCCGTCAGCTTGCGCAATCGCTTCAGATCAGCCAGGCGAATGTGGTGTTGGGTTTGTATCTGCAGTCGGTGGGCTTGTTAGCCGGTGTGAACAGGCTGGCTGCAGCCTTTGTCCACAACGGGCGAGAAGGACTCTCTGCTGAGGACGGAAACGCCCTCGGATTGTTCCTCCGAACCCTTCCCGTGGTGGCAGCCTGTCAGTCTGGCGAGACCTTAGGCGACTGGTTGCAGCATCTCCAATCAGATGTGGCTGAGGCGATCGACCGCGGTGAGCTTGATTCGGGGCAAGGGACCCAATCCTTGCTTCGATTGCGCGAGGCCATTCAGTTGCTGTTCGTTTACGAAAACTATCCGCCGGTCACGGTGGATGGCGATGAGGAAGAGGATATTGTAGCCTCAGCCTTGATGGACGGTTCGCACTATCCCTTGGCCTTGATTGCCGTGCCCGGCGAGACAACGCTCTTGCGGTTTGTGTTCCATGGGCGCTTTCTGGACCGTCGGATGGTGGAGGTGGTTGCCACCCAAATGCGTCACTTGCTTCAGATGGCACGTGGTGCCCCCCAACTTCCGTTGCCTGCGCCCTGGTTCGACGTGGTGCCACGCATCGAGCCGCCGCGGGTCATGGAACGCACCACCATCGTCGATCGTTGGCGCAGCATGGTGCACAATCGCGCCTACGCGTTTGCGCTGCGTAACGGGGACCGTCGGTTGACCTATGCGGATCTGGGACGTCGGGTCGATCAGATTCGAACCGCTCTGACGGCCGCGGGTGTGGGACTTGAAGATGTGGTGGTGTTCGCGCTCGGTCGAAGCGTCGATCATGTGGCCTGTTTGCTGGCCATCTTCGAGCAGGGTGCAGTGGCTTGTCCGCTGGATCGCGGGTTGCCAGGAGGCCGGCAACGGCAGATTGTGCAGTTGTCTCAATGTAAAGTGTTGGTCACTGCGACCCCAGTCCGAGACGATTGGTTTGGCGATGTCCAGCAGATCAACCTCGCGCACTTGGGTGAGGACTGCACGGTTGCTGAACCGATGCCGATTGCACCGGATCACGCGGCCTATCTGCTCTTTACATCCGGAAGCACCGGGATTCCGAAGGGGGTCATTTCGCCGCATCGGGTCTTGGAGAATTTGATTGCCTGGCAGATTGAGACCCATCCGGACGACACCGGAGTCGTGTTCCACTTCAGTTCCACAGGGTTTGATGTGGCCCTGCAAGAAATTCTGCTGGCGGTCTGTGCCGGTCGTGAGTTGGTGTTGATTGGTGCTGAGCTCCGCACGGATCCCTGGGCGTTCCTCGATCGCATCAAAGCGGATCGTGATGGTCAGTTGTTTGTTCCCTTTGCAGCCCTTGAAGCCTTGGCCCAGAGTGCGCTCGCGATGGGTTCGGATGGGAGACTTCCTCAGAACATTACCACCGCGGGTGAACAACTGGTGGTGAGCCCTGCCCTGAAAGCGGCCTTTGCCCAGTCTCGAAGTCGCCTCCGAAATCAGTATGGCCCGACCGAAACCCACGTGGTGACTGAGCACATCCTTGATGGATTCGATGCACAGTGGCCGCGCTTACCGCCGATTGGTGAGCCGATTTGGAACACGCGGTTGTATGTGTTGGATGGGAGTTTGCGTCCGGTTCCGGATGGTGTGGTTGGTGAGCTGTACATTGGTGGTGTGGGTGTTGCGCGGGGTTATCAGGGTCGAGGTGGGTTGACGGCTGAGCGGTTTATTGCGGATCCCTTGGTGCATGGTGAGCGGATGTACCGGACCGGTGACTTGGTGTTGCGTCGAGGCGATGGTGCGTTGTTGTACTTGGGTCGTTCGGATGACCAGGTGAAGATTCGGGGGTTTCGGATTGAGCTGGGTGAGATTGAGTCGGTGAGTTTGGCTTGTTTTGCTGATCGGCTGTTGCAGGTTGCGGTGGTGGTCCGTGAGCTGGGTGGGCAATCGGTGTTGGTTGCGTATGGGGTGTGTCGCGCGGGTGAGTCGTTGACGACGGAGTTGTACCGACGGGAGTTGGGTGGGTATTTGCCTGAGTACATGGTTCCGTTGGTGTTTGTGGAAGTTGCTGAGTTGCCCTTGACGGCGAACGGGAAGTTGGACCGTCGTGGGTTGCCGGATCCTGAGTTGGAGGAGGTGTCTTGGGAGGCGCCTGAGAGTCTGGCTGAGGAGATGTTGTGTGGGTTGTTTGGGGAGTTGACGGGTCGCGCTGAGGTGAGTGTGACGTCGAACTTTTTTGCGTTGGGTGGTGATTCGATCCAGGTGATGAAACTGGTTGCGCGACTGGTTGACCTCGCCCAGATTCGGATTCCGGTACGGACGGTGTTTCAGTACCCCACCCCAAGGTTGCTGGCCAAGCGACTCGAACAACAGGACAGCGCTGTCGATCCATTGTTGATTCCGTTAAGCGAGGATGTGGGCGCACCGTTGATGGTTGCGGTTCATCCCGGCGGAGGATTCGCCAGCGTGTATTCTTTGCTGGCCAAGGCACTTCCTGCCTATACCTGGATCGGCATCGATGCACCCCTTAATGCGGAGGGTGATTACCGGTATCGATCCATCGTGGAGCTGGCCGATGCCTATGTGGAGGCGCTGTTGGCTCAGCATGCCGATCGGCCGCTGATGCTCTTGGGCTGGTCCTTTGGCGGCAACATCGCCCAGCAGATGGTGCATCGATTGCAAACCTGTGGCGTGCACGTTGACGCCCTGATTTTGCTCGATTCAGTCGCTGAAACACCGAGCGGGTCGCGGGTGTTGCAACGGACTCAGGTGCTGTTGAACATGGGCAACGAGCTCGGCTTGTCGGCGCCGTTGCATGAAGCGACGGACCCGGTCTGGCTCGAGCAGTTGGCGGCGGCATTGGCCGCTCGCGAACTTGCGCCAAGGGGGCTTGGCCCGGCGGAATTATTGCACGCCGTGGATCGCACCCTGAGTGCCACGCGCATGATGGCGGGACATCGAATCAGGCCCCATCTGTGCCCTACATTGTTGGTGAAGGCCTTGGTGGATGTCGCTCCTGAAGGTTGCTATGCTCCGTGGAGCCTGCACTCGGCGCGACCCTTTCAGCAGGTGGGACTTGAGGTCAGTCACGGGGTGTTGTGTGGCCCCGCGACCGCATCGACCGTGGCCGCTGCTATCACAAACTTTTTGGATGAACGATCAAAGGTGAACACATGAATGGGTTAACGATCGATGGCGACCACTTCCGGGTCATTGTCAATGAGGAAGAGCAGTATTCGCTGTGGCCCTCGGAGAAAACGATTCCCGACGGCTGGTCCGATACCGAGGTCAGCGGAACCGCAGATGAATGCAAGCAGTGGGTGGACGCCAACTGGACAGACATGCGACCGAAAAGTCTGCGCCTGAGAATGGCGAGTTTGCCGTCAGCCGATTAACAACGAGGTGTGTAACGATGTCCCAGGCGTCTCTTATCCACGCATACACACATCAGGGGTTTGTCCAACAGCCCGATGTGTTTTCTTCCGCACAGCTGGGCAGATTGCAAGCAGCGGTCGATCGCATCGCATCATCTAAGTATCCCGGGCATGTACGGGAGGCCCATGGGAAGACTTTCCGAGCCTTCCATGGCTGTCATCTCTACGATGAGGTGTTTGCCTCGGTGGTTCGTGCCGAGCCCTTGGTGCGCTTTGCACAAGCGCTCCTTCAAGACGAGGTCTATGTCCATCAACTGAAGGTCAACACCAAGCGGGCACAGTTCGGCGAGTCTTGGCCCTGGCATCAAGATTTTATTTTCTGGCACCACCACGACGACATGCCCACCGATCGGGTCACCAATGTCATGATTCATCTCGACGATGTCGATGATGACAACGGTCCGGTTGGGTTCATTCCCGAGTCTCATCAATGGGGCTGTTTGTCTGATGAGACCCTAGTGCGCGGCGATTCTGGTTGGGAAGGGAACGTCAGCAACGATTTGACTTACCAATTAAACCAGCCCTTGATTGACCGATTGGTGGACACCTATGGCATTGTTCATGCCACGGGGCCGGCTGGAACCGCATGGTGGTTTTCCGGAAACACTTGTCATGCCTCGAGTGCAAATCTCTCGGGACGGGAGCGGAAAGTCTTGATCATCACCTACAATGCAGTCAGCAATGCACCGGGTCGGTTGGGGCCCAATTTCGGCACGCGGCCAGAGTTTTTGTGTGCACGGGATTTCTCACCGCTCGTTTCGGAGCGCTTTTGAAGATGATGCCAGAGATTGCACTTGAAGGGTTGAGCGAGGCGTCCTTTGCGGCCGTGACTGGCCATCGACGCAGACCCTGTGTGTTTCATTTTGACCTCACCGACCCCGAGCAGTATCACCCCGAACGTTTGGCTGCCCTAGACCCGAAGGTTCAGGTCAGGGTGCGGTCGTACGCTCACGATCGGAAGACGACACCGAGGGACCAGTGGACCACCTATTGCTCCTACCTCTCGATAGACATGGAAACCTATGTGCGCAAGGTTGCTGACGGGTCTGCTGCGAGTGAAGGGTTGTATTTGGCGCTTTTTGAAGTCTCAGGTCTCGCGCAAGGTCGTCCCTTCCAAGCTCATCTGGATCATCTCTCCCGTGCGACCGGTTTCCAGCGGAGTCCCGGTAACGACATCAATCTGTGGTTGTCGCCTCCGTCACACTTCGAAGGACTGCATTATGACGGGGATGATGGGACGCTTTTGCAATACCACGGCCGAAAAACCGTGACGCTGTTTGCGCCGAAACATTCCCGCGACCTCTATCCTTTTCCCTTGATCGGTGGCGGGTTGCCGGGAAATTTTAGCCGCCTTGATGTGGCAGCGATGGATGCATCCAAATATCCCAAGGCGGTCGGGATTGAGGCACATGCCCTGTCAGTGACCCTCGAGCCCGGTCAAGGCGTGTATATTCCGGCCGGATGGTGGCATCAGGTCGAGGCCAGCGACAATCCGGAGGGTGTGGTGTCGATCAACCGATTTTGGTCAACTCGGCATCTGCCATTGCTGTGGGAACGGCCACGGGTGGCGGTGTCGGTCCTACTAGCCAAAGGACTCGCTGCGTTACAACGGTGAGCTGATCGGCCGATGCGGGCAGGCACCCTTGGCTCTGCGAAAAGCCCCCTTAATTGAGGGTGCTCGTGGTGCCGGCCGATGGAGTGGGTGTCGCACGGTTGGGATTGGGCCGTCCGATCAGGTCCACGTGCTCGTCATTCAGTAGCGAAGGGTCCTTGTTGGTGTGATCAACCACCGCGGAGCCGGATGCCTGTGGCTGACCCGTGCCAGACCCGGTCGGATCTGTATTTGGTGAGGGGGTGGCCGTTGTCCCGTTGCTGTCGAGAATGATCGGCAGATTGCCCTCTGAGCCAATGACAATCACCTTGCTGTTCGGCGACTCAGCCAGTTGTAGGGTGGCCTTGATCCCTTCGTAGCGAAGGTATTCTGGGGTCAAGCTGTCAGCGATGATGCGTTGATACATCTGTATGCCCTCGGCCTCCACGCGTTTCCGTCGCCGTTCGAGGTCTGCAATTTGCAGACGGAACCCGTAGCCTTCCTTGGTCTGACGTAACGTTTCTTTGAGATCGATCGCACTGTTGACCAGTTCAGGCAGTTTGATTTCCCGGATCAACACATCGTTTAACAGGATGTAGGTGTCCATGAACGGAACGCTTTTTGAAACGTTGCGCAGGTCATCTTTCAGAATACCCTCGATATTGGCTTTCATTTCCGAACGAGAGACCGAATACAGATCTTCAACGCGTTTCAGGGCAATTTCAGCCAGCGTAACCCGCTGTATTGCAGGAATCAGGTGCGACTCAATGTAATTTGGACCCAGGTCGCGATGTAAAAAACCGGCAAACTTTTTCTGAATCGTGAAACGCAGGCTGAGCTGCATCCCGACATTGAGGCCTTCGGACGTGAGTGCGACCAGATCTAGACTTTTGACTTGCAGGCGCGCGTTGTAGAGGTACACCACATTTAATGGATTGACGATGTGCAAGCCTTCGCCAAGGATGTCTTCAGGGTCCGTTTTCGTTCCGCCATGGAGTGTCGAAAACACGACGCCAACATGTCCCGACGGGACAATCTGGATCGCTCGGGGTAACACCAGAAACGCAATGAACATCGAAAAGCCAACGACAAGAAGCATCGTGATCAGATGCCGATCAAGCCAATTGCGGCGCTTGGAGGGACTCTTTTGCTCTTCGGTCACGCGTTCTCCTCCTGCGTCGACACAATTTGACCATCCCGCAGGTGGATGCTCTGATCGCACATATCAAAATAGGCGTCGTCGTGCGTCACCGCAACCACGGTTCGCTGTCCATCGGCAATAACCGGCAAAATCTCGCGATAAAACTTTTTACGAAACATAGGATCCTGATCCGCTGCCCATTCGTCAAGGATCAAGATCGGCCGTTTTTCCGCCAAGGCCACCGCGAGCGCGACCCGTTTTTTCTGACCGGTGGAGAGATCGGTCGTGGATAGTTTCCCCTCCTGCACCTGAACCAATCGGTCCACCTCCAACCGCTTCAGCCAATGCTTGAGTTCACTCAGGTCGGCGCTGTCGAGGGAGTCCAAATACCGGCTGAAATGGAAGTCAGACAAAACGGTGGAAAAGAGCTGTCGATACGCGCGAATTTCAACCGGTACAAGTGCCTTCCCGTCCACGGCGATCACCCCCGAAGCTTGAGGATAGAGTGTCATCAGCAGATGCAACAGGGTGGATTTGCCGCTGCCATTGCCCCCGGTGATGAAGGTGACGCTGCCGCGACTGATGGTGAGATCCAGTGGCCCCACCACGAACCCGCCGGGCGTGTCTGTGCGCTGGTGTGAGAAGGTTAAACCTTGCAATTGGATCTCGCGGAAATCGTTCAGGTGATCCGAGGGCAGTGCATCATCGGCGGCCGCGTGACGGGCTGAATAGCGCTCCAACTCAGATTGCAGGCGGATCACCTCATCGATTGCGCGGGTGCATGATTTCAACAGGGGCACCGAGCTGACAATGGCGCCGACCGGTCCGATCAAAAAGAGGATTGCGGTGGTGGATTCCTGGACTGTCTTACCGAACGTCTCTGAAATCGCAGGCACCACAAAGATCATGGAGCCGATCAACAGAAAAAGGGATGCCTGCGAGAACACATACTGAAAGGCCATACTTTGTTCTTGGACGGCCGCACGTTCCCGCACCCGCTCGGAGGTCTCTTGAAAGCGTCCCGAACTGACGCGCGCACGGGTGGCGTTGAGCTTGGACTCACGTGTCGCCGAGAGAATTTCAGCCACGCCATCATAGATCTCGGCATTGGGATTCTGGAGGCTCGAGCCGTTCTTTGCGGATCCCCTGAAAAAAAAGAGGGTGATCAAGCCAATCGTGATGGCCATCACCAGAAAGGCTGCAGGCGACAGGTACAGCATGTATGCGGAGGTGCCGACCACCAAGGGCAGCATTTTGGCTGAAATGGCCAAATTCCACGACGAAGCGGAGAGCGTCTGGAGATTGTTGGAGATGATCGCGTTGAGCCGGCCTCGGCCCATGGCCTGCAATTCAATGTACTCGCACTGCTGCAGATTTTTGATGATTTGACAGCGCGCGCGGTGGATGGCGAATTCAACCGTCACAATGGTTCTGCGAATCATGACCGCTTCGGCGCCGATGGCGACGGACACCAGAATCATGAACACTGCGGCCGTGGAGATGGCGGTGCTGTGCACATCGATGGCGTCTGCGGCCATGTTGATTAAGGCTAGGACACCGGTGTTGGCAATGCCGCTGATGAATGCAAGCGTTAGGATTCCCCAAAACGAATACCCGTCATCGGTTTCGAGAAAATCGATGTAATGCTTTATCCCCATGCGGAGGATTCCCTTGCCCTGAAGGTTGGTCGGACTCAGCGCTTTTCTTTCTTAGGGAGCCGTGGTGAGCTAAAAAGGGTGATGCCCAAACCCACAATCAACGGGGTCGCCACAAAAGACAAGACGAGAGAGCCCCAGAACCCAATACGGGTGTTTCTGCCAAGCAATCCGACACCAACACACAATATCACGTATGAAAGTGCGAGTGCGATCTGAATCATCCGATCATGCCAGACCGCTGACTCGCAGCCTGGCAATTCCTTTCAATCAAGAGACTTTCGAAGCAGTTGCGGCAGGCTTGGCAGCAGACTCGGTCTTGGCGCTGTCTTTGCCTTTCTCAACTTCTTCTTTGAAGTATGCCCGCATTTTCTCGACGTCGAGGGTCAGCAAGGTGCCGCCCATCGAGAAGTGTCGGACGAACACTTGGCCGAGGCCATAGGTCACGGCGCCGGCCAGTCCTGGCGCGACGATCGTGCTTGCCACTTGGCCAACAAAGGGAACGATTTTCACCAGGCTGGACGCACCGACCGCGGCATACTGCGCGCCGAGGGTTCCAACCAGGGCTGAAATTACACTTTTGGTGGCGTCAGCTGAGAACTCCACTTGGTAGAGTTCCGCCAGATCGCGGACCATTTTTACTTGCACGCCTGAAGTGGCGAGTAAGTCAAGGACGGGAACCGGGATCAAGGATGTTCCGGCGGCGTATAAGGAGAATCGACGAACTAATGCGGTAGCGGATTCGTCGCGAGAAATACCTTCATGATTAACTTCAAGGGCTAGGTCTGTCATTGGTCTGTCTCCAGGACTTTGAAAGTGACAATAAATTACCACTGAAGTCAAGCCGGCCACAAGCGAAATCTGATCCAAAAACAAGGGTTTTCAGCGGACCCCTTGGCAATCCTCGTTAGAACGTTGAACTGAGTTCAATGCTCACTTTGTTTTCCTCATATTCGGCGTATCCGGCATCCGCTGCAGCGGAATTTGGATCTTGTTGGGTGTGTGTGTAGCCCACAAAGAGCGATACGTTATCGGTCACATGTTGTCCAAGCGTGACGCTGAATGAGGGCTTGCTGTAATCCAACTCAGTGGCCAAGACCTCGGTCTGTTCATAGGCCAGTTGTGGCCGAATGAAGGTGTACTGGGAAAAATCGTACTGTCCCGAGAGGGCGACTCCGGTGGTGATGTAACCGGGAGCAGCGGTGAGGATGCTGTTGGCGAAGGTTCGATGGAATTCGGCACGCAACAGGGTATTCGGCGCGGATTGATAGGATGCTTCGATGGCTCCCAGGATCGCGTGCTGGTCTTCGATGCTGTCCACACCGTAGCCGATGCGGCCATACACCAAGTTCACAGCATAGCCGAAGACGTCTGCGCTGCCCTCGGCTGAAAAACCCACTTCGATTTGCTGAGAGTCCACATCCAAACCGATGGCGGTCTCGCCGGTTGAGGTGCTTCCGCCGACTCCGACACTGACGGTGTTGTTGCCGTACTGCTTCCCGATGGACAGGTTGTAGTCATACTGATCGCGTTTCACGTCGATGGTTCCGACGCTGGTGGCCATGTATTCATAGTGCGCGCCGGACCAGGCGCCATCGGCTTTGAGCAGGTAGTTTCCAAGCTTGACCGCGCTATTGCCGCTAACATTTTCCATGGTGAGGTGGAGATCGTAGGCGCTGGCACCGGCTTCAGGGGAAAATGTCTCGTTGGATGCGTACTCGCCGGCTGTGAGCGACAGCGTGTCGGTTGCATTAAACGAATGGGTCAAGCCCGCTCCGATTGGGACCGACGTGGTGTTGTCGTCATCACCGGACTCGTTTGAGGTGTGGTAATAGCTTGTTCCAAGGGATGCAAAGTATGAGGTGTCGCCAGACATGCCTTGAGCCGAAAGAGTCAGGCTAGCAGTTGAGCGACGGCCGTCGTTCGCGCTGGAATCCGCCTCGTACTTTTCATTGTCGGTGAGTTCGGTTTTCAAAGTGTTGCCGATAAAAATCTGCGCAGAACCCAGAGCAAATCCGGTCGGCGCTGAAAACCCTTGCGGATTGGATAACGTGGCCGCTTGGGCCAGCACCTGTGACGGCGAAAGTGCAAAGATCGAAAAAAGGACACAAGGTATGCATTTAGCGGCTTTCATTTCAGTTCGTAACTCAATTATCAACAATGACCGCATCCTTGCAGGACATTCCATTGCGAAACGTGCACCGTCTGACTTCTGTCGAATACACCAAATCAGTGCAGTCGGCCATTGTCACGACGCCCGGGATCTCAAGGGAGAAGTAATCGCGTTCGGCGATCCCTGAGGTTGCCACGGTGAAGCTGTTGTGGGGTTGCCCTTGGCGATCCACCTGAACGCGGAGAACCAGCTCGTCAATCAAAAAACTGGTGAAATTGTTCAGTCGCATTGATTTAAGGCACTCTGAATACCCCGCGTTGGTGCTCTTCACCACGCTCAATTCACCGTCGGAAATCACGATCGAGCCGACCATGTCATCGCTTGGTCGCCACTTCAGTGCAACACCCTCTTCGCCGTCCTCGTTCGTTGTGACCTCAATGTAGAGCATAATCGATTTACCATTCGATGTGCGGGCAAGAAAACCGCTGACCAGCAAGCGCGGATCAATCAGCCAGGTTCCATCGTCGTTGGCTATGATGCGAAGACTTTCGGTGAATGCGATGGAGGACTGAATTTTCTCGTCAGTGGAATCCAGGCCGAGCAAGCTGCGGGCCCCTTGGTCGCGAAATGTTTCAAGCTTGGTTGCGTCCTCTCGGTTGGGTGGCGGATTGGTCGTGGCGCTCGAACTCTCGGTTTGGGATACTGCAGGCAGGGCACTCAGAACGCTGGCCAAGAGCACAGCGATGAACATGGATCCCTTCATACTCTCATCCCAAACAGCGGTTGCAGGTGAATTGACTTGGTAAACAACATTTTACTCACGACTCAAACAGATCCGGCGTGGCCCGAAACAGTAGCGATAATGTGGGGGAGTGTAAATGAAATTTTTCCGCCCACAGTGGAGATCTTGGACCTTGATTCGTCGTTCTTGATCGGAGTCGTTGCTGAAAATAACACCTGGGCGTATCGGCAATCCATCGCCGGACGATGGCTGTTGGCAAACTTGCTGGCGGCAGAATCTCAGGGGTGCGTGCAAGGGCTTGCCTTTGATGCGTATCGAAAACCCCGTTTGTCTGCGGGGGGGTTGGAATTCAATGTGTCACACGATGGGGATGTGGTGGCGCTGGCTCATCACCGTCAGTGTTCAGTGGGTCTTGACGTGTTGGCTTGGGCGACCGACATGGATGATGGAGTGATTGCGGTCATGGCTTCGGCATCTGAGTGGGTCGCATTGCAACGGCTGTCGATGGGGGAGCGACGCGCAGCTTCCGTAACGCTCTGGACGGCCAAGGAGGCTGTGATGAAGGCGCTGGGATTTGGGATGCATCGGGAGCCCGCCGAGATTGAAATCGGTGTGCTGAGTGCGGGTCAACAGCAGGTGCGTGTGTGCTTCGAGGGCACGACCCTGGCGTTGTCAGTGAATGTCGACTGGCCTTGTCAGACCCACTGTTTGAGCTGCGCGGTGGTGCTCTATCATGACCGATGACATGCAATCGACTTGGTTCGTTCCACTTGGCGCGCATGGGAGGTCTTCGGCCTCGATTGAAATGTTTTGTCTTCCATTTGCTGGCGGGAATGCCATGAATTTCCGAACCTGGCCAGACTATGCCCGGGCGCTCCAGATCACTGGCGTTGAATACCCCGGGCGAGGCTCGCGGTTTGGCGAGCCGCCGCTGCACTGTGCGATCGACATCAGTCAGCAGGTGGCTTTTGCAATCCTGGCCAGGCGACCTGGCCGATTTGCGCTCTTTGGGCATTCGATGGGAGCCGATATAGCGTTCAAAACGGCGCAGGTCTTGGAGGTAGCAGGGGTTCCGCCACTGTGCGTGTGTCTCAGCGCCCGACAAGCGCCGCATCTGCCGTCGCGGCGGAAAGACATCCATCATCTGCCACAGCACGCGTTTCGTGAAGAACTGGTCCGGCTTGGTGGCACCAGTCCAGAAGTGGTCGCCTCGGAGGAGTTGATGACACTGTTTGAGCCCTTGCTTCGCGCCGATTTTTGTGTGGCTGAGCAGCGGCAGTTGGGCGATCTGAGTCCGATTGACGCGCCGATCATGACGCTGTCTGGGTCCTCTGATCCCTTTTTAACCGAGCAGGATGCTGTCGGTTGGGCGCTGTACACCAACGGTCCTCACGTGCATGCATCCGTCGATGGGGATCATTTCTTTATCACCAATTGTGCCAATAAGGTCGTTCCGGCAGTGGAGCAGGCGCTGCAGCGGATGTTGGGTGGTCCTTCAACTCTCTGATAGCACCTGCTGTGCGGGTGCGTTGGGCGGACCGCTGAAGTGCTAAATCTTAGGCTCTGAGTTACTACTAGCTTCAGTAGTCACACGTTTGTGCAACATTTTGTGTAACTGTAAAGAAAATCTTCAGCAAAATCAATGACTGATTGAGTCGTGTGAAACTTTTGTGTAAGTAAGAAATTCAATTAAATCAATTATTTAATCTTTAAAAGCTACTCCCACTCGATGGTGGCCGGAGGCTTCGACGATACATCGTAAACGACCCGAGAGACCCCTTCGATTTCATTAATGATCCGACCGCACACCCGCTCAATAAATGCATTGGGCAAATGCGCCGAGCGCGCCTGCGTATTCTGCCGAACGTGAACAGGTGTTCTGGAGGAAC
>JAGYIK010000250.1 GCA_018402605.1 Litorivicinus sp.
TCGGTCGAGATGCGGCGTAATGTCTCTGTGTACTGCTCAAATAAACGATCCACTTCCACCCCTTCAGGCAGAATCCAATGCATGATCTCGTTAATGTACAGACCGCTGACGAGAGACAGCCCCGCCAGTGGCAACCGCACACCGGCTGCTTCGGGCTTCACCAACTGACCAAGGCCACTGCCTCGCACCTTAACATCCGCAAAAAAAGGCTGAAATTCCCCCAAACGTGAGGCGCCACGCGAGCTCCCTCGGGACATCACACGATGTAACCGGTTATCTTCCGTCAAGACAGTGAGCAGTGCGCTACTCTCGCGGTAGGGGCTCTTCCGAATCACCCACAGCTTTTGCATCAGTCGAACTCAGCGTAGCCCAAAGATTTCAGCGCACGCTCGTCATTAGACCAACTGGCGCGGACCTTGACCCAGAGTTTCAAAGCGACCTGCGCTTCAAGCAAATCCTCAAGTCGCTTCCGTGCCTCGATACCAATTTGCTTGAGACGAAGCCCTCCTTCGCCCACCACAATAGCCTTTTGACCTTCACGCTCAACCGAAATCAAAGCATGAATCCCAACCCGATCACCCTGGTGATCAAAGGATTCAATTTCGACGGTTGTCTCATAGGGAATCTCATCACCGAGCTGACGCATGATCTGCTCCCGGACAATCTCAGCCGCCAAAAATCGTTGTGATCGATCGGTGATTTGATCTTCATCATACAAAAAAGGACCCTCAGGCATCTGCATCCGGAGACTGTCGACCAGTGGCTCCAGATTCAAACTCTTCAAAGCAGA
This sequence comes from Litorivicinus sp., assembly GCA_018402605.1. Taxonomy (GTDB): domain Bacteria; phylum Pseudomonadota; class Gammaproteobacteria; order Pseudomonadales; family Litorivicinaceae; genus HIMB30. Next base: position 791 of record JAGYIK010000250.1, read on the forward strand.
AACAGGGAATACTTCATCAAATTCATGATCTTGCGTGATTTTTTGTATGTGCGGTAACAGTTGGTTTTTATCCGACAGCTGATCGACTTTATTGATCACCCAATATTTTGGACACTCTGCTCGACGCAACTTTTGATACACCCGTTCATCGAGATCAGACCAGCGGGTGTGCTCTGTGAGCATCACCACGGCATCAACACCAGACAGCGCTTGTTCGGCCGTCTGGTTCATCATTCGGTTCATCGCCTTGGGCTGATCCGTATGCATTCCTGGCGTATCCACAAACGCAATTTGTACAGCGTCCTCAGTTAAAATACCGAGCACGCGGTGTCGGGTCGTTTGCGGCTTTCGAGAGGTGATCGACAGCTTGAAACCCAAAATATGATTGAGCAACGTCGATTTCCCCACGTTCGGGCGCCCAACAAAGGCCGCAAATCCAAACCGCGTGGGCTCTGTCATGACTCAAGCTTCGCTAAGGCATTCGCGGCAGCCGCCTGCTCGGCATCGCGGCGGGACGTTCCACTCCCCTCGGTGGGTGGAATGCGGCTGCCCACATGGCATTCGACTCGAAACACTTGCTGATGCGCAGG
>JAGYIK010000251.1 GCA_018402605.1 Litorivicinus sp.
CCCCCTTAACGCGGCCTGAAGAAGCCATTGGATTTGAGGCGACGCGTACGCTCAGGATTGGCTCCATCTTGGGTGCATCTGATCTGAGGGCCGCCGACCTGATCCGAAAGGGTGAAAACGTCACACTGACAATTACACGTGGAGCATTGACGATTTCAGTCGATACAGTTGCTATGGAAGATGCCAAGCTTGGGGAACAGGTGTTATTGCAAAACATTGACTCTGGCAAAGAGATCCGCGGCATTGTGACGGGCCGCCACCAGGCGAAAGGACTCTGAGCACGCCTTTCGCAACTTTTTTGTAAAAAGTGTTAAAGTTTGACAAACCCAGTCCGATTCTATGTTTGTAGTAGAATTTTTCCGCAAGGTGAGGAGACGGAAATGGCAGATGGAATCTTAGGCGTTGGTGGTCGTCCACTTTCGTCAATCAAGCCGGGAGATGTCAAAAATCCCGCAACAGAAACGCGCCCCTCGGACGCTGAGGCAACGCCAAGCAATGTCGTGCCCATGCGCGAAGACCGTGTAGAGTTGAGTGCGGAAGCCACGCAAGAACTAAATCGTGCCGGATTTGATGCCGACAAAGTCGAGCGGATCAAGCAGGCATTGGCTGATGGTAATTACCCAGTTGATGCCCGTCGGATTGCCGAAGGCTTTAGAGACTTCGAAAAACTCTTGTAAGGAGGCTCATGCCACTGCCCGATCTGCAGGCCATTTTGGCGTCTGTGAAACGTCTCGACTCGCTCCTCACCGATGAGTTCGAGGCATTAAAGACCCAACGACTCGACGCTTTTGAGTCCCTGCAGCAAGAGAAAGTGATATTACTCCAGACCCTCGCCGAGAGTGGCGTGGTCAATAATCCGCGAGAGCCTGCAGATTCAGAGACGCTGAAGGCACTCCTTGCCGACCCACTTTGGGCCGACATCACCGATCTCCTCGAAGCCTGCAAGAAAAGTCATCAACGCAACGAACTGCTGATTTCAAAGCAGCTCGATGCCATCAAAGGCGCTCTTGCGACACTGCAAAACCAAGATCCCAACGGCACGCTCGAGCTCTACACCAAACTTGGACGTGTTAAATCATCCAGACGTTCGATACTCTCTGGGGATGCGTAACACTCAAGCAAACAACACAGATTCGAAAAGACCGCGACTTTCACTCGCGATCTCGGCGATGTTGTTATTGGTTGCGCTCCTCAATGTATTTCAGACCTCGCTTGACCAGTGGGACCCACGACCCGAGGTCACCTGTGATAACGGTGAGCTAGTGCATCGCACTGCTGAGGTCAATGCCGATAGAGTCAATATCCGCGATCTCCCGACGGTCTTCTCCAATGTGTTGGGTCAAAAAAATCGACCCGATCTCGTCACTGTAGTTT
>JAGYIK010000252.1 GCA_018402605.1 Litorivicinus sp.
AGTGCAGACAATATCGTTGTCATCGATCGAGTGACCCGCAAAATCTTGGATTATGTCAGAGTCGGTCGGCGTGCCTGGGGTCTTGCCCGGTCAGCAGATGGGCAGCTTCTCTACGTTTTGAACGGCTTATCAGACGACATGACGATCATTGATTTGGATACTAATCGACCGATTCGCACGGTACGAACTGGACTTGTTCCGCACGCAGTAATGGTGATTACGCAATGAAGCAACGTTTCCTCATCCTGATCAGTGCACTTTGGATGTTCAGCTCAGTGCTACATGCTGCCAACTTCGAGGTTGTCGTGATTCAATCAACAGCGGCCGAAGACCGATCGGAGGGACTGTCGTTTGCGGGAATCCCAACCCACCCGCGGCGCCCCGTGATGAACGCCGCTGAACTGGCGCTATTAGAGTCCCAGCCGACGTTTAAAGCTCAGGGTATCTCGAGCAAGCTCAGTGTTTTTGAAATCGATCCGACGCGAAATATTGATGCACAGCTGAGCGATTTCAGCCCTCAGCAGTTGCTGATACTGGATATTCCTGCAGCCTTGATGGCATCTACAGTTAACGCGCTAGCCAACAGAAATCTCGTGGTGGTGAATGTTCGGCACACCGAAACCGCACTGCGTGACACGGACTGTCAGCCGCATGTGTTTCACACTATTCCGAGCGATCGCATGTATTTCGATGCACTGGGTCAGTTTCTGATTTATCGCGGATGGCGCAAGGTCTTGGTTGTGCGAGGGCCTCAGGCGATCGATTTGCAGCGCACTGACGCATTGATTGCGAGCTTAGAGAAATTCGGCGCATCGGTTGTCGATGTGCGCGAATTTACCCTGTCGCACCATCCAGATGATCGCGATCGAAATAAGCCGGAGTTCCTCACCGGTGGCGCTTCCTACGACGTAGTCGCCGTCATCGACACGGATCGGGACTACGGACGCTACATTCAATACAGCACACGTCAGCCACGGCCCGTCGTCGGTGATGTCGGCTTAACCCCCCGGACCTGGCACCCTGCGCTCGAGCGCTACGGTGCGCCGCAACTCAATCAACGATACCGCGACCTAGTCAACGTACAATCCGAAATGCGTGGCATGACAGATGCGGAGTTTGCCACCTGGGCCGCAATTAAATTCGTCACGAATACGCTTCACGCGCGTCATTTCACAGCCAGTGGGATTGATCTAGGTGCAATATATCGTGATCCCGAGGGTCGTATCGACCTCTACAAAGGAACACGCGGCTCGTTTCGAACATGGAACCAACAATTGCGGCAACCAATCTTACTCGCGGCCGAGTCCGCGGTCATTGCGGTCGCTCCCATGCCGAAATTTTTGCATCCCACACACTTTGTGGACACCC
>JAGYIK010000253.1 GCA_018402605.1 Litorivicinus sp.
TTCAAGTTTGATTCCTTTTGCTACCTCAACGCACCACTTGCCGTTCGAGCCGTGAACCGAGTCGAGTGAGGATTTCGTAGCCAATGGTACCACTCTCTTTTGCCAGACGATCGACCGTCACAGCACCACCCATCAATTCCACCCAGTCGCCACGCTGAATTCGCTGACCATCCGCGACCAGTGCAGTGGCATCGACTGTAATCAGATCCATACTGACGCGACCAATGACGGGCAGGTCAAACCCGTTCACTGACACCACAGCCCGATTGCTCAACGCCCGCAGATATCCATCCGCATAGCCAGTCGACAGTGTGACCACGGTCTGTTCACTGTCGGTGGTATAGGATCCGCCGTAGCCGACCGGTGTTCCGGGGGCGAGCGTGCGGATCTGTAATACTGATGCATGCCAGATTGCCACAGGTTCAAAACCAGCCGCTTCGTTTGGGTCGGGAGACCCACCGTAGAGTCCAATTCCCGGCCGAGTGAGGTCAAAATGAAACGCTGAGCCGAGCATCACACCGGCGGTATTTGCAAGTGAAAAGGCCGGCACACGATCGCGAAACGCTGTTTCAAGCTCCTGAAATCGCTGCAACTGGATGGTGTTCATCGCGCTCTTCGCCTGATCGGCAGAGGCCAGGTGACTCATCAGCAAAGGGACAGGCTCCTCGGCAAGGAATGCCTTAAGCAAAGGCAAATGTTCAGCCCCAAAACCCAAACGCTGCATGCCGGTGTCGACATGGATCGCGGGCTCAAGTTGCGCGCCACGCGTGAACGCCAATTCCTCAGGTGAATTGAGGACGGGCCGCAGCCGCAGACGGCGGAATTCATCGACATCATCGGGATCCAAACCATGAAAGACGTAGATGACTGCTTCGGGCAGTAACGCGCGAAGGGCAACCGCCTCTTGCAAGTAAGCGACAAAAAATGTGCGACAGCCGGCATCCCAAAGTGTCGGGCCAACAAATGCAATTCCAAGCCCATAGCCGCCCGCCTTCACGGAGGCTGCACAGGCTGCTTGACCTGATAACTGACACAGGCGCTGATAGTTTCCCATCAACGCCTGTTTCGATAGCAGAAGGCGGGGCCTCCGGCGCATCGATCAGGAGCCCTTCAAGATGCCGAAAATCTCGTCACGGATTTCATCAACTTGACCCACCCCTTTGACCCGATGCATGCGTGGCGCACTGTCAGGGGCATGCGTTGCCCAAGTGGAGTAAAAATGAATCAGCGGCTCGGTCTGCTCGTGATAAACCGATAAGCGATCACGAACCACCTCTTCTCGATCATCGTCCCGCTGCACCAAGGGTTCACCGGTTTGATCATCGCGTCCCTCATTTTTCGGTGGGTTATACATCACATGATAGGTA
>JAGYIK010000254.1 GCA_018402605.1 Litorivicinus sp.
CACACGGATTGCTTGACTGACAGAGGCATCGAATAGGGCTTGGTCTTCACGGAGCATTGCGACCTTGATTTGCTCCAAACTCAATCGAAGGACCTCACGTGCACGTCCGGCATCCGCGGCGGTGACCAAGGGTGCGATCGGTGCATCCACCTCCCGAATGCGGATAAATTCGGATAGTGTTTGCAGCCAATCATTCATTGGCGCAGCTTCTGTTTGCTCCGCCTCGATGACCTGAAGCCGACGCACGGGCAACTCAAGTGCATCAAGGACAGCATCAAGCGCCAAGAGTTCAGCTTGCATACCCAATACATCAATCCGTTCAACGGACGATAACGCTTGTACATCAGCCGCCAATTGCTCTCGAACAGGCAACAACCGTCCATCATCTAATTGCCCCAGAAGGGCCTGCGCCGTGCGCATAAGCACAATGGCTGTTTCTGGGTTGCGCTCGATAAGGAGCCGCTGATCTGCGAGCTTTAACAGATACTCTGCTTCAGCCAAGGTGTAACTCGTCCGCGTATCGACCTGCGCACGGGCCAATTGCTCAGCCACACCCTCGACGCGGTCAATGACTGATTGGTTGCGGCTCTCAGCACGTTCAATTTGCATCGCCAAGGCGTTTAACTGCTGTTGAATCTCACTGAGTTGCGACTGGTGTTGATCAATTCGACCCTCTAATCGCGGGACGACTGGTGCCAATGCACTGCTCGCAGTGATCTCTTTGCGCAAGACCTGAATCTCTTGCCAGCCCATCCATCCGACCGCACCCGATCCGGCCAGCGCCATCACAGCAACAAGAATCGAGAGCCAATTCGCGCGATGTGCGGCCTCTGTCGCGATCGCTTCCTCGATCAATGGATTCTCTGGCGCGAGCTCCGATTCCACCGGAATGACCGTGTCCTCAGTGGCCGCGGTATCCGTTGTCTTTGTGTTCTCAGGCTTTGACACAGGGTTCTCCTTCAAGCGCCAAACGCACACACTGGGGTGTTGGAGCGTCGACACGATAATAACGCCATCCCAACGGCAAGTGTGCCTGCGCCGCATCGCTAGTGACACAGTGTGTCACATCTGCAAGCGACACATGGGTGGCTTGCGCATGATCCATGCACACGCGAAATAGATGTGCAGATCCATGCACCCAAATAGCGGCTTTTAGGCAATTGCTCAGATTGATCGGATTGGTTGGGACCAGCTGATAAAGCTCAAGCCAGTCAACCCGCACTGGAATCAATGACTGCAACGCTGCAAATTGCTGGCCGGATCCCTCGGCTGTCGCGACAAGGCAACGTGCGTCTTGATCCAGATGGCAACGCATCAACTCCATCAGTGCGCTCGAACCAGGCGACGGGGCCACCTGA
>JAGYIK010000255.1 GCA_018402605.1 Litorivicinus sp.
CGACGCTTCCGGCTTCCGAAACCGTGAGGCATCATCGCAATGCATGAGCCCTTGCAGGCATCACTTGCCGCTGATGCTCCACTCTCCCTGCAGGAGCTGACCTGGCGTTCCCTCGCGGACGCCAACATCGGCGCAGCCTACTGGAATCTAGAGACCGGTGGCATAGACGTTAATGGCGCAATGGGATCCACACTGGGACTCCCCAACTCCAACCATCGGGTGGGCATCCAACGGCTTTACAAAACCATCTACAAAGAGGACAGACTCAGGTTAAGGCACAGCGTTCACAACTTCATCAGACAGGCCAGCGCGGATCCACTGGAACTTCACTTCAGGGTCACAAACAGTGGCGGACACTTGCGCAAGCTCAGCTGCATCCTGCGCACACAATTCAAAGAAACCGGTCGAGCCACTCACTTGCTCGGCATTGTCAGTGACCATACTGACCTGGAAATCGCTCGTACCGAGACACTGAAAAAGTCAGATCTCGAGTGTTTGCTGATCACCATTTCCATCAAGTTGATGCGGGCTCCCATCGACGAACTCGACAGCATCATCACCGAATCCCTGCGCGAGACCTGCGAATTCGTTGGAGCGGACCGAGCCTACCGCTTTGGCTATGACTGGTCAACGGGACTTTGCAGCAATACGCACGAGTGGTGTGCTAAAGGCATAGAACCACATATCGACAACTTGCAGAATATCCCGGTCAGCGAGATCACCCTCTGGACCAGCAGTCATCAGCAAGGCCTGCCTTTTATCGTGTCGTCGGTCATGACACTTCCTGAGCAGCATCCACTTCGAACTTTTCTGGAACCACAGGGAATACAGTCACTCGTTACGCTTCCCATTATGGATGATCGCCAGTGCATGGGTTTCATCGGTTTCGATGCGGTAAAAGCACGCAGGAGCTACTCGCTGACTGAGGTGTCTCTGCTGGAACTTCTTGCGCAACTGATGGCCAACTCGGAGTTGCGCCGTCGACACGAGAAACAGTTACTCGACGCTTTGTCACTGCTTGAGGAGTCGAGAAATTCCGCCGTGACCATGACAGCGATTGCACGCTCAGCCAATGCGGCAAAATCCCGTTTCATTGCGACCATGAGTCATGAAATCAGGACGCCGCTGCACGTTATCCTGGGGATGACAGAACTGCTTGAAACTGAACTGATCGACCGGCAACAACGCGATCAATTGCATGCTCTGCGCTCGGCAGGCGATACACTCAGCGAACTAGTGAGCGACATACTCGACATATCACGCATTGAAAGCGGCAATCTTGTCTTGGCCAGGGAACCTTTCTCAGTGAGGGAATTGGTAGCCAGTGTGCAGTCGGTGATACAACCCTATTGCA
>JAGYIK010000256.1 GCA_018402605.1 Litorivicinus sp.
GCTCTGGACGTTGTGGCAGGAGATCGGGTTTGGACGACGCCGATCAGTTTTGTGGCCAGTGCAAATTGTGCGCGTTATTGTGGCGCAGATGTCGACTTCGTGGATATTGATCCCGAAACGTTCAATATGTCTGTGTCCGCTCTGGAGTCAAAACTTGAAGACGCCAAGCGCGCCGGTTCTCTGCCCAAGGTGGTTATCCCTGTGCACATGTGTGGTCAATCCCCAGACTTGAAGAAGATTTCCAAATTGGCCAAGCTCTACGGATTCAAGGTGATTGAAGACGCTTCCCATGCAATCGGTGCCCGGTACGCTGGCAAACCGGTGGGTAGTTGCCAGTACAGTGATATCACCGTGTTCAGTTTTCACCCTGTCAAGATTATCACCACGGGTGAAGGTGGAATGGCACTGACAAATGATCCGGACCTTATGGCCAAAATGGCCCGGCTCAGAAGCCACGGTATAACGCGTGATCCAGCACTCATGACTCGCGAGCCAGATGGCTTGTGGTACTACGAGCAACTTGAGTTGGGTTACAACTATCGCATGACAGACATTCAGGCTGCGTTGGGTCTTAGTCAGATGGACAGTCTTGATGGATTTATCGAAGAGCGAAGATTAATCGCGGATCGTTATGCCAAATTGATGAGTGGTTTGGATGTCGAGTTGCCTGTCGAATCTAAAGAGGCTTTGTCCTCCTATCACTTGTATGTGGTCAGGGTCGAATCCGGGCGCGGTGGTGCTAGCCATAGGGATCTGTTTGCGCGTATGCGGATGGCGGGAATTGGTGTGAACCTGCACTACATCCCCATCTATCGCCAGCCGTACTATCAACAGATTGGCTACGATCTTGCACACTTTCCGAATGCGGAAAACTATTATTCCAGGGCCATCAGTATCCCAATCTATCCTGGTCTGACTGAGTCTCAGCAGAAAGAGGTTGTTCGACATTTTGCTCGTCCCCAAGCGGTGGGCTACCAAACCATTTTCTGAGCATGCGATCAAAACTTGCTTTGGGCACCGTTCAGTGGGGTGTTCGATACGGTATATCCAATCATGCAGGTCAAACCTCACTTGAAGAGGTGCGGCAGGTTATTGATTTGGCCCTTGATTCGAAAATTGATCTGCTGGATACCGCAGCGTTATATGGGCAAGCAGAAGATGTCATTGGTCAGTTTGCGTCCACGCCGTTGAATGTAGTGAGCAAAACGCCTCGACTTGGACCTTACGATTCGAAAGATGCAACAGAAAGGGCTGTTGATTTGGCCTGTCAATCAAGCTTGACCAGAACCAAGAAAGAATGTTTTTATGGATATATGGTACACAACGCAGCAGATCTTAAGGGCGAT
>JAGYIK010000257.1 GCA_018402605.1 Litorivicinus sp.
CCAGATCGTCGGTGTAGCCTAGGAAATTGCGTCTCAATTGATGTCGTTGTCGCGCTAACGCCAAACCATCGTTCGGCTTTGCGAAGTGATCGATACCAATCGGCACATAGCCCGCCTGGATGAGCTGATGGCGCGCGATGTGTGCCAGTCTGAAACGCACGCGGGTATTTGGGAGCCCTGCCTCGGGGATCATGACTTGGCGCTTTGCCATCCAAGGGACATGAGCGTAGCCGTAAAGGGCAATTCGGTCTGGATCCAAGTGAATCAGCTGATCCAATGATGCCAGTAAGCGTGCCTCGGTTTGCTCCGGTAGGCCATACAACATGTCAACACTGACACTCTGGATTTCATGATGTCTAGCGAGCTCAATAGCCTCCTGAGTAATCTCGAAGGACTGCGTACGGCCAATGAGCGTCTGGATATGCGGGTCGAAATCCTGCACCCCCAAGCTCACGCGATTCAGGCCGCGGTCCACCAATGCTTGCATGCGACTGGAATCGATCTCGTTCGGATCGATCTCAATGGAGCATTCGGACTGGTCTTGCCGTCGGAAACCTTGATCGAGGTGATCAAACAATTGATGGATGTCCGTCGCACTGAGGAGTGTTGGAGTGCCTCCACCCAGATGCACGCGCGACAGGGGTAGCGGCCCTGGACTGGCTGCAATGACATGGTCGATTTCGAGATGAAGCGTCGCCAGATACTGTTGAATCGATTGTGTCTTTGAGACCCCTTGCGTGGCGCAAGCACAAAACCAGCAGACGCGTCGACAAAATGGAATATGCAGGTAGATCGAGACAGGTTCATCGATGGGAAGTTGACGTAGCCACTGTTCGGTCAGTCCGTCAGAGATCTCTTCCGCAAAGTGAAGGGCCGTGGGATAACTGGTGTACCGCGGAATATTCCGGTCGAAGAGTCCGTAGCGTTCGTAGATGGGTAAATCGACTTCATGCATGGGTTGAGTCTGCAGCATGGATCCCTCAGCGAGGGAGACCAACCCGCGCGCCTGTTGATCTGTATCAAGCACAGATTGAGATGTTTGCGGGTCCGAGTCATCGACACCCGATGCGATCGCATGCTGTTGAGCAATTGCGCACAATGTGCTTTTTACTTTTGCGCACTTTGTGCTACCTTTAATTGCACTTGTTGCGTAATTTGGAGGGTAATCGATGCAGTACACGCGTCTCTATGGTCTTGGGGTTTTGATGGGTGCGGTGGCATGGATCAGTCCAGTGATCGCCTCAACAGAGCAATCGCTGTCGGATTATATGAACTGCGTGGAGGTGTTTACGGAAACGGATACCGATCTCATGCGTGTCACCACCTTGTTTTGTGGCGATGAT
>JAGYIK010000258.1 GCA_018402605.1 Litorivicinus sp.
CATACTCGAGCATCAACAGCCGATCACATACGCCCACAGCCAAGGCACCGCCAGAGCCACCCTCACCGATAACGGAGGTAACAATCGGCGTTTTTAATCGCGACATCACAGCGAGGCTTCGCGCAATCGCCTCACTCTGGCCCCGCTCCTCCGCATCAATGCCGGGATAGGCGCCTGGGGTATCGATAAAGGTCAAAACGGGAAGCTTGAATCGCTCAGCCAACTGCATCAGGCGTTGCCCCTTGCGATAGCCTTCAGGCCGCGGCATGCCAAAGTTCCGCGCGACTTTTTCTTTGACGTTCCGACCCTTTTCATGACCGATGACGACCACAGGCCGACCACGAAACTCACCGAGGCCACCGATGAGCGCCTGATCGTCACCAAACAAACGGTCCCCATGCAACTCATCAAAACCATCGATTAAGCGCGACACGTAATCCAACGTATACGGACGTTTTGGATGCCGCGCCAACTGTGCTTTTTGCCAGGTCGACAAATCGGAGAAAATTTTCTCCGTCAGGGTTTTGGACTTATTCTGTAGCCGGCCCACCTCTTCGGCGATATTGATGCCGGACTCGGTCGATAGGTGCTTTAACTCATCGATCTTCGAGTCGAGGTCAGCAATTGGCTGTTCAAAATCGAGATAATCCGGGCTCATGCGCGTTGCGTTGTCCTTGTAGCAAATTCCAACCGGACCCGTTCTGTGCCCAGTAAATCCTGCAAATCCAGCAATAGTGCGTCACTTGGATGCACTTGGTGCGCCTCACCGAGAACCACCTCGCCGCTGGCATCTACCGTATTGTACGCGATAACAACGGGACACTCACCGCCTTGATACGGATGCAATCGAGCCATGAGTTGTTTCGCAAACGACGGTTCAACCTGATCGAGGGTAATCCGAACACCTGAGGCGGATTGTTGTCTGGCATGCTCAAGTGTCTCGACGCGGAATGCGCGCATTTTGAGCCCGTTTGAGAACTCATCAAAACTGACTTCACCCTCAATCACTACCAGCGCATCGTCTGTCAAAATATCGCGACAATCGGCAAGCAAGTCAGGAAACACCGTCACATCCACGCGCGCGGTCCGATCATCGAGTGTCACAATCATCAGGGTATCACCGCGTCGCGTTCTGACCGAACGAAGCCCGACCACCAGTCCAGCCACCCGGATGGTCTCTTTGGCCTTTTGCAAGTTCTCAAGTGACTTGGTTCCAAGCCCCTTCAAATCGGCCGCATACCAATCAATCGGGTGACCGGTGAGATACAACCCAAGCGTTTCCTTCTCGCCAGCCAGAATATCCCGCTCGCTCCACCGTGGCGCTCGGCGGTATGGCGCATAC
>JAGYIK010000259.1 GCA_018402605.1 Litorivicinus sp.
CCGGATACTGACCGGCTGCTGTTTCTGCAGACAACATCACTGCATCAGTCCCATCAAGCACTGCATTGGCCACATCAAAGACCTCCGCACGCGTTGGCATCGCCTGCTCAATCATGGATTCCATCATTTGCGTTGCCGTGATCACCGGACGATCCAATGCACGGGATCGCGCAATGATTTGTTTTTGCACGCCAATAAGGTGGTCATCGCCAATCTCGACACCCAGATCGCCACGCGCCACCATCACAGCATCACTGGCCGAGATCAAAGCATCGAGCACGGCTTCGCTGGCCACAGCCTCAGCGCGCTCAATTTTCGCCACCAAAAATGCATTGGATCCACGGACTTTGAGGGCCTCGCGCGCCAAATCCATGTCGGATGCCTCACGTGGAAAGGAAATCGCCACATAATCCGCACGAATCTCCGCCACCACATCCATGTCACGGTAATCTTTTTCAGTCAGTGCAGGTGCCGACAATCCGCCACCCAGTTTGTTGATGCCTTTATTGTTCGAGAGCCGGCCGCCTTGGATGACGCGCGTATGCACAGCAGAGCCCACAACCTCAGTCACTTGCAAAGTCACGCGACCATCATCTAACAGTAAGAGATCACCCGGAACGCAATCACGTGGCAGGTCTGTGTAGTCCAAACCAACCCGTTCGCTGGTACCCGCATCCGGAGACAAGGCTGCATCCAAGACAAAATCAGCCTCCGATACCAAGGTAATCGGACCGGATACGAAGCGTGCGATACGAATTTTAGGACCCTGTAAATCAGCCAAAATCGCCACGGTTTGACCCAATCGAGCCGCCTCGGTGCGCACTTCAGCTGCGCGTCTTCGGTGATCGTCGGCGCCTCCGTGCGAGAAATTCAAACGCACCACATTCACGCCAGCGGCCAATAGTTTTGCAAGGACGCCGGGGCGATCTGAGGCGGGGCCGAGGGTGGCGACGATTTTAGTGCGACGAAATGTCATGCTGGACTCCCGAGTGAATCAAGCAATGTAACAACTGCGGCGCACCTGCGATAGACGCAAGACACAATCGAAATGATGGCTCCCCACCCATCCGATCCGCAACGGATCGTTCTGCACCGACCAGCAAAGCCCTGTTTCGATCGACTATGCCGCCTCGGTGGTCGGCACTGTTTTCGGAATCCACAGCGCCGCAAGTGAGGCCAGCACAATAAAGGCCGCAGAAACCCATAAACACACGGTCAACCCAGCCCACTGATACAACGCGCCTGAGGCAACAGTCCCGACCAACCGTCCGGCTGCGTTACTCATGTAGTAAAAACCAATGTCTAAGCTCGCGCCTTCGGCACGCGCGAAGCGCACG
>JAGYIK010000026.1 GCA_018402605.1 Litorivicinus sp.
AATACGATAACCGGAACCCCCATTGCGTCGAGTAGTTTTCGGGACTCGTCCGACGCAAGGGCTCGCATTAGATGCCTTCTGATTTTTGCGGGTGCTGCCGATCCAGAGGACGCTCCATCAGGTTCAACGCATGCAAATAGGCCTTTGCTGAGGCGACCACGATGTCCGTATCTGCACCGAGCCCATTCACAATACGACCGGACCGCTCCAAGCGGACAGTGACCTCGCCTTGTGAGTCTGTGCCTGTTGTGATCGCGTTAACCGAATACAACTGAAGATCAGCACCACTCTTGGCAACAGATTCGATCGCTTTGTACACCGCGTCCACTGGCCCATCACCGTGACCTTCCGCTTCGACGCGATGTCCGTCCACGTTCAGGGTAATGTGCGCAATCGGCGCGATACCCAACTTCGATGTCACATTAAGATCAGCTAAATCATAGCGTGCGAACTCAGATTCAATCTGTTGCGCATTCAGTAACGCATGCAGATCTTCATCAAAAATCTCATGCTTTCGATCCGCCAAATCCTTGAACCGCACAAACGCATCATTCAAAGCCTCGTCATCGGCCAGAATAATACCAAGTTCATCCAATCGTGATTTAAAGGCGGCGCGCCCGGAGTGTTTACCCAAAACCATCTTGTTGGTGTTCCAGCCCACATCTTCAGCACGCATGATTTCATATGTTTCGCGATGTTTTAGCACGCCATCCTGGTGGATTCCGGACTCATGGGCAAAGGCATTGGCACCGACAATCGCCTTATTTGGCTGCACTGGGAAGCCAGTAATCGACGACACCAAACGTGAGGTCGGCACAATATGTGTTGCATCGATGTGTGTCTCCACATCAACGATATCCGCGCGCGTACGAATGGCCATGACCACCTCTTCAAGCGAGGTATTGCCAGCGCGCTCACCGAGTCCGTTGATCGTACACTCGATTTGCCGACAGCCTGCGCGGACCGCAGCCAAGGAATTTGCCACAGCCAATCCCAGATCGTTGTGGCAATGGACCGAAAAAATCGCCTTGTCGGCATTCGGAATTTTCGTTAACAGTTCACGAATGGTTTCTTCAATCTGGAATGGGAGGTTATATCCGACTGTATCTGGGAAGTTACACGTGGTTGCCCCGGCATCAATCACCGCCTCAAAAACACGGGCCAGAAAATCGATATCCGACCGACCGGCATCTTCTGCGGAGAACTCAACATCGTCGGTATACTGACGCGCTTTCTTCACCGCGCGAACGGCCTGCTCAATCACCGCCTCCGGCTCCATTTTGAGCTTGTGCTGCATATGGATTGGGCTGGTCGCAATAAAGGTGTGAATGCGACGACGCGGCGCAGGAGCAATCGCTGCCGCTGCCGCTTCGATATCCTTATCAAGCGCCCGTGCAAGACTACAGATTGTCGACTCAGTTACCGCCTTGGCGACAGCGTTGACAGCCTCGAAATCACCAGGGCTCGCCACCGCAAATCCGGCTTCGATCACATCGACCTTGAGTCGCTCAAGTGCTTTTGCAATGCGAACCTTTTCATCCCGAGTCATGGATGCCCCGGGGCTTTGTTCACCATCACGAAGTGTGGTGTCAAAAATAATAAGTTGATCTTTTGCCATCGTTGTTCTCCGCAGACAACCGCATTGCCTGACTATATAAAAAAGATAAAAACGAAAAGAAACACAGAAGAGGACCGCCCGTCAGGGCAGTCGAAGACCAAGGAGCTTTGCACTGTTCATGGCGATGATGTTCATAGCCCGAGAATGCCAAGAAGCCGACTCTGACGCAAGTTTGTTTTTTCGATCTATCCGATTTATCGAATCTATCGATCGAGTCAGGCGCCCTCGATGATTCGAAAATCACGATCCACACCGTCACCCAGCGCGACCAAGGCCTCCTGATATGCTGGCGATTGGTAGGCGGCCTTTGCAGCATCAACAGACGGCCACTCCACAATCACAGTGCGTTCTTTTAAACCCGACCCCGACGCATAGACGGCAGCTCCCCGCACCAAAAACCGCCCGCCTGCCGATTCAATGGCTGGCTTTGCGAGGCCGCATAGCCCGCGAGTTTATCGGCGTCAAAAATCTCCCGATAGCAACTGACCCAATATCCTTTTTGCATTGAATTATTCCTCTGAATTGGGATTAAAGCGTTCTAGCCAAGTGGCGATCTTCATTCCGCCCAATGTGAGTGATGAGACGACCGCAACACCCACCATGAGTTCAATGAAGTGTCCAGATTGTGGACGCAAAGCAAAAAATAAAACCAGTCCCAATGCAAATCCAGAGCCGCCCCAGAGGACCTCACGTTTGGCCTTATCTTCCGAGACCTCTGGCAGATCTGCTTTAAATAGACTCCGCTTACCGCCTCTACGCATCGATCTCAGGCCCACCTTTGCCTCGGTGTTTCAACCACAAGACCGGCCCACTAATCAGATACAGTGCCGTCAATCCGAACAGAACCCGCGGCGGATCGAGGGAAATGAAGGCAAAGACAAGGGCAACCACCATGATGGCCAGCAGCGGTACTCGCGCCTTGAGATCGGAGTTTTTAAACGAAGGATAGGGAACTGAAGATACCATCAGAAGACCGCAAATCGCCGTCAACACCACCATCGTCAACGCCACAGTCTCGCCTTGGATACTTGAATCAACAAGGGTCCATACCGCAGCAGCTAAAAAGTACGCCGCAGCCGGACACGCCAATCCGACAAAATAGTTGGAATCGACCACTTCACGCTGCACATTAAAGCGTGCCAACCGAAGTGCCGTTCCGGCAACATAGATAAAGGCCGCAACCCAACCCAGTTTGCCAAGCGCCGACAATGACCAACTAAACACCAACACAGCCGGCGCGACCCCAAAAGCGACCACGTCACTCAAAGAATCATACTGTGCGCCAAACTCGCTCTGAGTGTTGGTTAAGCGCGCAACGCGACCATCGAGCCCATCAAATAGACCCGATACTAAGATCGCGATGGCGGCCGTCTCAAACAGTCCCACACCTTGGTGCACTGCCCGCGTCGCCGTAATAATAGAAAAGAAACCCGCCAGCAGCGCCGCCGTGGTGAGGAGATTCGGGAGAAGATAGATGCCTTTCGGTTGCGTCATAGCGACTGCGGGCCCGAAGGCCCGCATCCAACATCAGTTCTTGGTTTGATCAACGAGCTTATTCGCTGCAATCCAAGGCATCATTCCACGCAATTGCCCACCAACCACTTCGATTTGATGCGCAGCATTATTGCGACGACGCGCAGTCATCGAAGGATAGTTCGATTGACCTTCTGCGATGAACATCTTGGCATATTCACCGTCTTGGATCCGGCGCAACGCTTCACGCATCGCATAGCGCGACTCTTCGTTGATCACCTCAGGACCTGTGACGTACTCACCGAATTCTGCATTGTTGGAAATCGAGTAGTTCATGTTGGCGATACCGCCTTCGTACATCAAATCCACAATCAACTTCAGCTCATGTAGGCACTCAAAATAGGCCATCTCTGGCGCGTAGCCCGCATCAACCAGGGTTTCAAATCCGGCCTTGACCAATTCAACACAACCACCGCAAAGCACTGCCTGCTCACCGAACAAATCCGTCTCGGTTTCGTCTTTGAAGGTGGTTTCGATAATGCCGGTACGACCACCGCCAACACCTGAGGCATAGGACATCGCGACGCTCTTCGCGTTACCCGATGCATCTTGGTGAATCGCCACTAAATCTGGCACACCACCACCACGGACATATTCGCTGCGGACCGTGTGACCCGGTGCTTTCGGGGCAATCATGATCACGTCGAGATCGGCACGTGGCACGACTTGGTTGTAGTGGATCGAGAAGCCATGTGAAAACGCCAAGGTTGCGCCTTGCTTGATGTTTGGCTCGATTTCATCACGGTACAACTGACCATGGAATTCATCGGGAGTCAGGATCATGACCAGATCGGCTTGTGCGACAGCTTGTGCCACATCCATCACTTTCAGACCCGCCGACTCTGCTTTCGCAACAGAAGAGGAACCTTTCCGGAGACCCACTGTCACGTCGACACCTGAATCTTTCAGGTTGCACGCTTGTGCATGTCCCTGTGAGCCATAACCAATAACCGAAACTTTCATTCCCTGAATGATCGAAAGGTCGCAATCTTTATCGTAATACACCTGCATGAACTCTGTTCCTCTCTTAAAATTGGCGCGTCTTAAACTGACAACACACGCTCTCCGCGTGATATTCCACTGACACCACTGCGAACGACTTCCAAAATCGCCGCGGAGCCGATGGCTTCAATAAATGCATCCAGCTTGTCGCTAGCACCCGTTAACTGCACTGTGAACATCGATGGGGTCACGTCAACGATCTGGCCACGGAATATATCACTGGTCCGTTTCACCTCAGCACGCTGCGCACCTGTTGCTTTGATCTTGATCAGCATAAGTTCACGCTCAATGTGCTCACCCTCGGTCAAATCAACCAACTTCACTACATCAATCAGCTTATTGAGTTGCTTGGTGATTTGTTCGACGACCGTATCATCACCCTTGGTTGTTACCGTCAGTCGAGACAGGGTCTCGTCTTCCGTAGGGGCAACCGTGAGCGATTCGATGTTGTATCCCCGTTGCGAGAAGAGCCCCACCACGCGGGACAGGGCGCCAGGTTCGTTCTCCATCAATACAGAAATGATGTGTCTCACTTGGTACGCTCCGTCTTACTCAAGATCATGTCCTTCATTGACCCCGTGGCAATGTGCATCGGATAGACGTGCTCGTCTGGGTCGACGTCGATGTCCATAAAGACCACGCGGTCTTTCATGGCAAAACACTCTTCCATTTTTGCTCTCAGCTCAGATGGCTTGGTCACCTTCATTCCAACATGACCATAGGCCTCTGCCAGCTTGACAAAATCAGGCAATGAATCCTGATAGGTCGAAGCAGCGTAACGACCACCGTATTGCATGTCTTGCCATTGCTTCACCATGCCAAGCGCCGCGTTATTCAAGTTGATAATCTTCACAGGCATATTGTATTGCGTGCAGGTTGAGAGCTCTTCGATACACATCTGGATCGAACCTTCACCGGTGACCACAGCGACCATGCTATCGGGGTGCGCCAACTGCACGCCCATGGCTGCCGGAAGGCCAAAGCCCATGGTGCCAAGCCCGCCTGAGTTGATCCAACGTCTTGGCTTATCGTACTTGTAGTACTGAGCCGCAAACATCTGGTGCTGACCCACGTCCGAACACACAAACGCGTCGCCACCCGTGACGTCATACAGTGTTTTAATCACATCCTGAGGCATGATTTTCTCACCGCGAACATACCGGTCGCCGGTCCACAGACCGTGCTGTTCACGCCATCCTTTGATGGTGGTCCACCAACTGGCTAGCGCCTCTTTGTCGGGCGTTTCATTCGACTGCGACAACATGTCACGCATGTCCGCCAACACCGACTTCACAGGCCCAACCAGAGGCACTTCGATGTGACGCACTGTCTTCTGAATCGATGCTGGATCAATATCGATGTGGATAATGCGCGCATTGGGGCAGAATTTTTTCGGATTGTTGGTCACACGGTCGTCAAACCGCGCACCAACAGCAAAGATCACATCGGCCTGATGCATCGCTTGGTTGGCTTCGTAGAACCCATGCATACCGAGCATGCCAATGAACTGGTCATCCGATCCAGGATAGGCACCAAGCCCCATCAGTGTGTTTGTGACCGGATAACCCAGTTGTCTCGCGATCGCAGTCAACTCATCTGCAGCATTACCTAGGACCACACCACCACCGGCATAAATCACAGGGCGTTTTGCTTCCAACAATAGATCCAATGCTTTGCGGATCTGTCCTGCATGACCTTTTTGTGCTGGCGTATAGGACCGGAGCTTGACCGTGTCCGGATAGACAAACGGACGTTTCTCCGCTGGCGCTGTCATGTCTTTTGGCACACATCCACCACCACAGGGCCTGGGCATGACCGGTCTTGGCGATGTGGAAGGCTTTTTCATGACCTCAGGAATTTCTTCGATCGAGCAAATCAAAAATGAGTGTTTTACGATCAGTCTTGAGCAACCAATCATGTCCGTTTCTTGGAACGCATCCGGATCAATCAAGTGGCTTGGCACGTTACCGGAGATGATGACCAATGGAATGGAGTCCATATACGCAGTCGCGATCCCAGTGATGGCATTCATGCGCCGGGGCGCAGGAGTGACCAACACCGACTTCACCGTGGCTCGCGCAAGCCATCCCGGCCGCATCACACACCTGCTTGTTCGTGACGCACTAAAATGTGCTCCACAGCATCTTGCTGATACAACGCATCATAGATGTGAAGGACCGCACCCCCAGGATAGCCAAAAATCATTTTGACTCCCTCTTCCTTCAGGGCACGCATAATCATCTCGCCGCCAGAAAGCAATTCCACTTCCGACCCTCTTTCTTGGTTAGGTAAACGCGGAATTGTGACAGTCCCTGACGGCCTGTCAACTCACAGCGTGCAGATCATCAGCCAGTAAAGGTGATTCCGCCGTCCTGATCCAATTCCGCCTGAATCGCACTACCAAGTGTAAACCGACCCTGTAGCAAGGCTTCAGCCAATGGATTTTCAACCAAATGCTGAATGGCACGCTTCAGTGGGCGGGCCCCGTAGACGGGGTCAAACCCTGCGTCGCAGAGCTTCTCAGCGACTGCATCGGAGAGCACAAACCCATAGTCCAGATCTGCTAATCGACCACGCAACTTCGCTAGCTGCACATCCAAGATGCCACGAATGTGTTCGCGTCCCAGCGCATGGAACACCACCGTGTCATCAATCCGGTTAATAAACTCCGGACGGAAGTGATTTCCAACAACACCCATGACGGCATCACGAATCTGATCATGCGGCTCACCCACCATCGCCTGAATCAGGTCGGAGCCTAAGTTCGAGGTCATCACAATGACGGTGTTGGAGAAATCAACGGTCCGGCCTTGCCCACCGGTGAGGCGCCCATCATCGAGCACCTGCAGCAAGATATTGAACACATCCGGATGTGCTTTTTCGACCTCATCAAGCAGAATCACCGCATAGGGACGCCGTCTGACCGCTTCTGTCAGATAACCGCCCTGCTCGTAGCCAACATATCCCGGAGGCGCGCCAACCAGTCTCGCGACCGAGTGCTTCTCCATAAACTCAGACATGTCGATACGCACCATGGCGTCTTCTGAATCAAATAGAAACTCAGCCAATGCCTTACACAGCTCGGTCTTGCCCACACCGGTTGGGCCCAAGAACAAAAAAGATCCATTCGGTCGATTCGCCTCAGCCAGACCCGACCGCGCCCGCCGGACAGCATTAGCCACTGCACCGATGGCCGCATCCTGTCCCACCACGCGCGCGTGCAGGGCAGACTCCATCTGCAACAGCTTCTCTTTTTCACCTTCGAGCATTTTAGCCACTGGAATGCCGGTCCAGCGGCTGACCACCTCGGCGATTTCCTCTTCGGTCACCCGGGAACGAACCAATTTGCCTTCATCCGACGCGTTAGCTTCATTGGCCTCGACCATCCGCTTTTGTAAGCTTGGGATGAGTCCGTACTGGATTTCGCTCATGCGCGCGAGATCGCCCGCGCGACGCGCTTGCTCAAGATCGATTTCAGCCCGATCTAGCTCTTCCTTAATCGTCTGGACACCCTGACTTTGGGCCTTTTCAGCTGTCCAAATTTCCTCCAGTGCGCCGGCTTCGTCAGCGATCTCGGCAATCGTTGCCTCAAGCTCAACAAGTCTGGCTTTACTGGCCTCATCTTTCTCTTTTTTCAGCGCTTCACGCTCAATTTTCAGCTGAATCAATCGCCGATCGAGTCGATCGAGCTCCTCGGGTTTTGAATCCATCTCCAATCGAATCCGACTCGCCGCCTCATCCATGAGATCAATGGCTTTGTCCGGGAGCTGACGGTCGGTGATGTAACGCGATGACAGCTTTGCAGCCGCAATCAGCGCTGAATCGGCAATCTCAACACCATGGTGCACTTCATATTTGGGTTTTAAGCCCCGCAAAATCGCCACAGTATCCGTCTCAGAGGGCTCACCCACGAACACCTTCTGGAACCGCCGCTCAAGCGCCGCATCTTTTTCGAGGTATTGTCGGTATTCATCAAGCGTGGTCGCGCCGACACAGTGCAACTCACCGCGCGCGAGCGCCGGCTTTAGCATATTGCCCGCATCCATCGATCCTTCAGACTTCCCGGCTCCGACCATCGTGTGAATTTCATCGATGAAGAGAATGATCTGGCCTTCTTGTTGAGACAGCTCCTTCAAGACCGCCTTCAAGCGCTCTTCAAACTCGCCCCGAAATTTCGCCCCAGCGATCAGTGATCCCATATCCAACGAGAGAACGCGCTTACCTTTCAGACCTTCAGGGACCTCGCCATTGACGATCCGAAGCGCAAGCCCCTCAACAATTGCTGTTTTACCGACGCCTGGCTCACCAATTAACACCGGATTATTTTTGGTCCGACGTTGTAACACCTGAATCGCCCGACGAATCTCTTCATCGCGTCCAATCACGGGATCCAGCTTGCCCTCAGCCGCCCGCGCGGTCAGATCCAAACAATAGGTTTCAAGGGCGCCTCGATTCTCTTCCGCATTTTCGCCTTGCACTGACTCTCCCCCTCGCAACTTTGCAATCGCATCAACCAAACGATCTTCATTCACGCCCGCCTTTTCAAACGCATCGCGAGTCACTTTGTCCTTTGACATTACAGCCAACACCGTCTCGGTCGACAGATGGCTGTCTTTTTGACTCATGGACTGCTTTTCCGCCAGATTCATTTGACGGCCCAGATCTTGGCTAATACGAACTTCACCATCGTGATTCGACACACGAGCGAGCCCATCCAAAGCACGGTCCACCTCTTGACGCAAGCGATCGACTTGGCCGCCAGCTTGAACCACGAGTGGTTTAGTCGAGCCATTATTCTGCAGCAGCATTGCCTTCAGGAGGTGCCATGGCGACATTTCATTGTGATCAAGAGACAACGCAAGACTCTGTGCATCCTGCAAAGCTTCCATTAAACGATTGGTTAAGCGATCCATTCTCATCGATATATCCTTAAATACGATCTCACTGGATTCTTCATGTGGGCTGCAACCAGAAACTCAAGTTATCCACAGGTTATTCAGTGATCATGATGCAGGTCGCCATCCGTCCAGTGACACCCTCTCGACGAAACGAATACCACCGTTCGGTATCACCAAAAGTACAGGCATTCGATGCCTCTATCGCCCGAACACCACGTGCCTTCAGGAGATGACATGCAATCGCCGATAGGTCTGCATAGACATGCTCAGATCGACCGGAGGGGATAAAAAATTGTGCTAATTCAGATGACTTACCCACAAATGTATCACGCACCTCAGGCCCCACCTCAAACGCGTCTCGACCAATACAGGGCCCGAGCCACGCACGAATCCCTTCTGGACTTCCGAGATGGGGCAATACAGCCTCCAATAGGCCACCAGCCAACCCACGCCAACCCGCATGCGCAACGGCCACCACGCCATTGCCAGAGAAAATCACAGGCAAACAATCCGCGGTCAACACGCCAATCGGCACGCAGGGATTGCGCACCACCAATGCATCGGCATCCCCAATCGGATCCGTCAGCGTATGCACTTCAGTGACAGCGATTCCGTGCACCTGATTGGCGAGGTCGGAACCCTCCAAATGTTTCAGCCAGTCGCTGCCGATTCGCGAGCACGGCGTCCGCATCATCGCCCACATACAATCCAGGGTTCAAATCCACCCATAGGGCTTCCGTCCCGATACACGATTCGTTTGGATTGCACGGACTGGCAATTGTGCCAGATCGATTTAGTGCCCAGTTAAACATCTGTCGCTCTAATTGACTCGGAGACCAACAGGTCCGTCTGGCAGTGGCTGCCGCTGGAACGGCATCGGTTCGCTACGCCCGGGATGTAATGATCAAGCGCCTCCATGAAGCGCCTGCCTCAGGAAGTCCTCGATACACTGTATCGACCTCTGACTCGCGTCCCA
The DNA here is from genome assembly GCA_018402605.1 of Litorivicinus sp. Classification (GTDB taxonomy): domain Bacteria; phylum Pseudomonadota; class Gammaproteobacteria; order Pseudomonadales; family Litorivicinaceae; genus HIMB30. Next base: position 10,028 of record JAGYIK010000026.1, read on the forward strand.
ACCCGATACAGCTGGCGATACACGGGATCCCGACGGTGTGGATGGCCAATGTGCGTCAGATGCACGGGTTTGGTGTGTGCGTCCCGACTCAAGATTCACCTGACAGCCGACTCACATGCGCGTCCGCTCAATCACCTGGTAATGGGTCACCGCGGTTTCCCCGAGGTCACCACAGCCATTTTCGATGCGTTGTGTGCGATGACGATCCATGGGTGCATCCACCGTGCCCGCAGCGTTCCCGGATGTCAAGAGACTGCTGCAATGTGCCGACTCATGGTGCGATCTTTCCAGCTGCGTCGTCAGGCTCCCATGCTTCGCGAACTCCGCGCAACCGCCAATACACGCCACTGGTCTCTTGTCCAGAGCAATTTACTAAGTGCTGCCGCACGGGAGTAATGGTCTTCTTTGACTCTGGTTATCTCGCTTCAGCAGCGCGTTACCAGAGTGCCTGACGGATTGCCATGGCCCGGATGCACCACAGACCAGCCACAAGCTTGACGGAATGATGATGTCGAATCTTCGAAGAGAATATCGAGGTCGCTCGCCTCTGCAGACCAATCCACCTGTGGCTCGAGGGTGGCGTCGACCACAATCGCCTCGCCTGAAGCGCCCGATGTTTTGGCTTACAGGGCGCCATCGAGCAAGATGTCACCGGCGATGACCACTGGGACGGTGTTTTACGGGAATAATCAGGCAACGGTCTGGCGGGACACGATCAATCCGCGCACCAGTTCCTCCAAAGGAACAATGACAAACTGTGCTTGAATACATCTTAAATTCTATGACCGATCGGTCATTCGTCAGTCCATCGAAACAAGGAACCCCGCGATGGCCGTGCGCTGAACTTTCCCCACTCATCGCAACCGTACCCAACCATTTATGCCTTCATTGATAATCGGTGGCTGGTTGTGGGAACAAGCTGGATTTGGAGTGTTGTTTGAAGTATTGCCACGATAGAAGAAGGTTTCCAGGTCTGACCTTCTGATGGCCCAGGCATGATGGGACACAGTTAGATCTAGTCCACTTCTTAAATCATCAAACTTATGATTATTTTGACTCACAGCGGATTGGTTTAGCCTCAAATAGCGGACCAATCCCGACAGACTACGCGCAATGCCTGAAGGGCCTATCAAGCTATGCCTCAAACGATTCGATGGTGGCACACGCTGTCTCGAGAGGATGGGGACCTGGACGAGACATCGGCGGCGCTCGAGACGCGATCGATGACTTCACCACTGTTGCCAACCATTACCAGCGGTTTATCAGGAAAGCGCCGCGTTGCGTCTGATCCACGTCAGCGACCAGTTGGCTGGTGATCAATGTATCGCGCTTCCTTCATCCGCCGCAGCGCTATTGTAGCCGCCAATCGCGCCCGCCGTGGTCGAAGGATATCCCATCAGCACCCGCGGTGTGACGCCCTGATCGTGATGCATTTGGCCTATGAAGCGCTCGGCCTTCCAAAAGAGTCACAAGATGCACTTTTTGTGCTGTCCGAAAACTATCCTGAGTATGTTGCGGGTGAACGCGGTGATCAGCGCTTGGCACCAGGCGTTCTCTACGAGGCAGGAGAAACACTCACCAGTGTCCTAACACTCGGATTTTTGGGCAGCGCAGGTGATCTCGCGGATCGACTTGCCGCTTTCAGCGAAAAACGGCGCCTCGACACCAGCCGCAGACCACAGGCCACGTTGCGCCCTGCTGAAGATGCACCGTCCATCGATGCACCACGTGTCGTGGATGAGGTGTTTTTCTAGAAACGGAATCGGTTCGCGATGGGGTATCTCCGATCGCGACCGAATCCGCGTACCGTCACGCGTGACCCAACAGCAGACTGACGGCGCTTGTATTCACTGATATCGACCAGTCGACACATTCGCCGCACATCGGCTGCATCAAAGCCTGCAGCAATGATGTCGTCTGGCGAGCGGTCTTGCTCAATGTACATGCTGAGCATTACGTCCAACTGATCATATGGGGGCAAGCTGTCGGCATCCTCCTGACCAGGTGCCAACTCGGCAGACGGCGGACGCACAATCACGCGCTCAGGAATCACCTCCCGATCGCGATTCACAAAGCGTGCGAGTGCATAGACTCGCATTTTCCAAACATCCTTCAACACCGCGAAACCCCCAGCCATGTCGCCATACAGCGTTGCATAACCGACAGCCATTTCGCTTTTGTTGCCTGTTGTTAGCACCAAAGCCCCTGTTTTGTTCGATAAGGCCATCAGCAAAACGCCTCGGCATCGACTCTGCAAGTTTTCTTCTGTGGTATCGACCGGATGCCCCTCAAAAAACGGCTCCAGCGTGCCAAGGAATGCATCAACCATTGGCTCAATAGGCACAATCGAAAACGCACATCCAAGAATCTCGGCCTGTGCTTGGGCATCGCTAATGCTGATATCCGCTGTATAGCGATAGGGCATCATCACCGCATGCACGCAGTCGGCACCCAGTGCGTCGACCGCAATGGCTAAGGTCAGTGCCGAGTCGATCCCTCCAGAAAGACCTAAAACCGCCTTCTTAAATCCAGTTTTCGCGAAATAGTCCCTTACCCCGACTACCAATGCGGCGTATAACGCCTCATCTGCACTCGGCATGGGCTCCACGCGGGACGGAAGGAACTGCCCATCGGCATAGGCCAGATCCAAGCCATCCTCCTCAAACCAACGCGCTTGCGCAATGCACTGCCCATCGGCATTGACCGCAAATGAGCCGCCATCAAAGATCAATTCATCTTGACCACCGACTAGATTGACATAGGCAATTGCGCATCCGTTGGCCTGTGCACGGTGTTCGATGTGCCGAAGGCGCTCGGCGAATTTGCCCTCCGCGAAGGGCGATGCATTCAATACGAGGAGCAGTTCAGCACCAGCTTGACATGCGGCCTCAACAATCTCAGGTACCCAGACATCCTCACAGACTAAAACGCCGACACGAGTGCCACCAATGATCTCGACACAGGGTGC
>JAGYIK010000260.1 GCA_018402605.1 Litorivicinus sp.
CGCTCTAATCCATGGTCCCCGCTCTCATCCGCAAAAACGATGTACTCACTGAAAAGGGATGATGTATCGGACATTGGCATGCATGATTACCCTCAAACAAAGACCGGCATTCCGTTTTAAACCCAGCAACATTGATCCGCGTGGGAACGTCGCCTCAAATGAATTAGCGCTTCGCGAGCTGCAGGATCATCTGAATTAAGGCTGCTTAACAAAGCGGCCGGGAGCGGGCTCAATCGGGAAACGCAGACCACCCCCGACTGACAGAGGTTCAACGAATCGCCCGGCTGTCATCGATAGAAAATCACCCCAACAAATCCACCAACTGCCTTTCAAAGCCTGCGCGCGAATCAGATCGCTTGGTTCAGATGCGTGTAAAAGAAAATAATCGTGTCGACATGCGTCAGGCGGGTTGATCACTCCCGAGTTGTGTCCGCCTTTTCCTAACACAAGCGTCAGCGGACCGGTAAATGCATCATGCACAGCCACCACACCCTGCCAGGGCGAGATGTCATCATGTTCAGCCGCCATCACAAAGACTGGAATATCGATCTGTTTGAGATTGATTTCCTGTCCCGCCAGTTCGAAGGGGGTTGGGCCAACCAAGCGATTCTCAAGATAGAGGTGCTCAAGCGTCCAGAGCACCAATGCGGCCGGCGTGCGGGTCCCGTCACCCAACCAGTGCAACAACGGAAATGGTTTTGCGCGTTCGCCAAAGACATAGGAATTGAGAATCCGGCCGAACAACAGATCGTGTGGTCTGAGGCTAGCAAAGGTACGCAGCATCAGTTCAGCCGGTAAGTAACCGAGGTCTGTGAGCGGTTTCTTCAACGCATCAATGCGCTCACGGGACACCAGTTGACCCAAGGGGCCGGCTTGGCTGTAGTCCAGCAAGGTTGTCAGTAATGTCAGCGACACAACGCGGTGATCACCCCGTGCTTTCATCCAAGCTGCGAGGATGGTGGCGATCACACCGCCGGCGCAATACCCCATCAACTGGATTTTCGATTCCGGCGCCATCCGTTCGATCTGATCAACAGCGGTCAGCGCGCCGTCCAGCACGTAATGTGTCATATCATAGTTGGCCAGCAGATCTGTCGGATTCACCCAACTCATCAAGAAGACGGTATGACCCTGATCCAAAAGCCACCGCACCATGGAATATTCTTCGGACAAATCGAGGATATAAAACCGATTCACATAGGCCGGAATCAGCAAAATCGGGTTGGTATGGACTTGAGCTGTGCGTGGATGGTATTGAATCAATTGAAACAGCTGGTTCTCAAACACCACATCGCCCGGTGCCACA
>JAGYIK010000261.1 GCA_018402605.1 Litorivicinus sp.
TCTTGCGTCCACAGCTGTGGGTTTTCGTTCTTGATCTGGTTGATGACATCCACACTAAAGTTCACGTGCATGGACTCGTCACGCAGGATGTACTGGAATTGCTCGGCAACGCCCGTCATTTTGTTTCTGCGACCCATGGACAGAATCTGCGAGAAACCACAGTAGAAGAACAGTCCTTCCAGGACGCAGTAGAATGCGATCAGGTTCTGAAGCAACTCCTGGTCGTTTTCGACAGTGCCTGTTTGGAAGGTTGGGTTACCAATGGCTTGTGTGTATTTCAATGCCCAGGCGGCTTTCTTCGCGACCGCTGGAACTTCACGGTACATGTTGAAGATTTCGCCTTCGTCCATGCCAAGCGACTCAATGCAGTACTGATAGGCATGGGTGTGAATCGCTTCCTCAAAGGCTTGACGCAACAGGTATTGGCGACACTCTGGGTTGGTGATCAAGCGGTAGATCGACAACACCAAGTTGTTGGCCACGAGCGAATCCGCTGTTGAGAAGAAGCCAAGATTACGCATCACAATCATCCGCTCATCGGCTGTGAGGCCGTCGTTTGAGCGCCACAACGCGATGTCTTGCGTCATGTTGATCTCTTGTGGCATCCAATGGTTGGCACAGCCATCCAGATACTTGGTCCATGCCCAATCGTACTTAAATGGCACTAATTGGTTCAGGTCGGCACGGCAATTGATCATGCGCTTGTCATCGACCTGCACACGCTCAGCGCCCATTTCCAGCTCTTCAAGACCCGGTGCAACATCGAGTTGCTCAAGTGCCTTAATCGCGGCCTCATACGCGGCTGAACCGGTCGGCTCATAACGCGTGGTATCGACCACTTCTGCCTTGGCGTCGGCTGTCTTTTTTACAGGGGGTGCCAAAGGTGCCTTGATCAGCTCTTCCGGCTCGTTAAATGAATCCCAATTCAGCATTGTCTTTCCTCGATCTTGATTATTGGCAGGCTTCGCAGTCTGGATCATCCAAACTACAGGCCTTGGGTACAGCAGCAGCCTCAGCTACTTCGGCAACCTGGGCCATACTGACCGCATTCAGGTTGGACTTGTTGATGGTGGATTTCTCCGCCGATGTGGCGCCCAGTGCACGCAAGTAATAGGTGGTTTTCAGACCACTGAACCAGGCCATCCGATAAGTCACATCCAGCTTCTTACCATTGGCGTTGGCGATGTAGATGTTCAGACTCTGCGCCTGATCAATCCACTTCTGACGACGCGCTGCCGCTTCTACAATCCAGCGGGTTTCGATCTCAAAGGCGGTGGCATACATGGCCTTCAAATCATCG
>JAGYIK010000262.1 GCA_018402605.1 Litorivicinus sp.
CGCAAACCATACCGCTCGCTTCAGATCAATCGTCACTTCAGGTGCGCGTGCATCCGATCACCGCGCCAGATCGTGTGATGCAATTTTCACCAGCGAGTTGGTTACCGAAAGGGTATCAGTTGGTGTCTGCGCTGCCTTCCCGGTCGGCAGGTCAGCAGATCTATACGCTGGTGTATTCCGATGGTCTGGGTTCTTTTTCAATTTTTCTTGAGTTGATTTCGGCGCGGCCTGAGCCCGATATGCAGGCTCTCCTTGGGCCGACAGTCGCGCTTGGAAAGGATTATCCGTTGAGTAATGGCGCATTGCGCGTCACCTTGGTGGGTGAGCTGCCTCCCGCCACGGGGCGAACAATTATTGAGGCACTCGACGTCGAGGGCTTGAAGGGTCTGTTAAGTCGCGGATCATGATCTGTGAACAATCCGTTGAAATTATTGAAATAAATTCCAATTCAATTTCGGTGAAGCCGGTTCCGCAGCAATTGTGTGCGGCATGCGCCCCGTCGGGTCGGTGTCGGGCCGATTGGTTGTCTGCAACGTTCGGCGCGAAAAAGACCTTTGAGATTCCCATTGATGCACCCATATCGGTTGAAGTTGGCGATCAGATTCAAGTCTGGATTGACTCCTCCGGAGTATCGATGGCTGTGGCGCGAGTCTATGGGTTGCCATTGGCTGGTTTGCTCGGTGGGGCCGGAATCGGGGTGTATTTAGGATGGAGTGACATGACGACCTTGCTGGCTATGCTAGTGGGGGTCGGCGGTTGTCTGTGGATCGCTCGCATTTGGAAAAATGACGTTAGGGTAAAGGTGAAGCAATGAGGTCTGTAATTCGATTCTGCTCAATATTGTGCGTGTCCGTGGCGCTGCAAGTGCATGCGGCTTTGCCTGACTTCCGTGAGCTTGTCAAAGAAGTGGCTCCGTCGGTCGTCAACATCTCCACGCGCTCCGCCGCGCCACCGCCGAGTGCGCAGCAGCCCATGCCTGACCTGGAACAGTTGCCGCCATTTTTTCGTGAGTTCTTTGAGCGCGGATTGCCGATGCCACAGCCAGATCGCGAAGGTCGCTCGTTGGGATCTGGTTTTATCATCTCTGAAGACGGCTACGTATTGACCAATAATCATGTCGTGGACGGTGCGGACACGGTGATTGTTCGACTCAATGATCGTCGGGAGTTTGAAGCGGACGTCATCGGAACTGATCCGCGATCGGATGTTGCGTTGCTTAAAATTGATGCAGGTGCTTTGCCAGTGGCGCGCCTCGCAGACAGTGATGGGGTCGAGGCCGGCCAGTGGGTGGTCGCAAT
>JAGYIK010000263.1 GCA_018402605.1 Litorivicinus sp.
AAATACACTTCCTCCGGGCAATTGAATGTACTCATATTGCCGGTCTGCACAGTGCGCATCACCGCCTCATCAACCTCTGGATGACCATAACCAAGGGTATTCGTGCCTATGCCCATAATGGACATATCGATGTATTCATTGCCATCCAGATCCCAAACCTTGCAACCCTTGGCTTTGCTGAAATAGGCTGGCCACTGATCAGGCAGAAACATTTCCGCCCGCTTGGAGAGCAGCATATTACCGCCGGGAATCACTCGCTTTGCTCTTTGCCAAAGTTTTTGGCCTGTGCCCATAGTAGCTCCGAAATTACGACTGATTTTCAGGTTGGCTGCAAACAGGGCCGGTTGCGTTTTTTGAAGCCCTAAGACCTCTTTCCATCCAAAATGAATGTCTGGGCTAAAGTGCGCAAAAACATTTGCTATGACCTCGAAATCTTCCGGATCATCGACAGTCCAGCGAAGATCAGAGAGGTCTTCATTATTTTGCAGAGTGGCTTTTGAAAACGTTTCTGATTCACGAATGTAGGGCGTCACATGTTCATGATCGAAAGCCTTTTTTGACTCTTTGACCGATTGCTTAAGGGTTGAATATTGCATGACCTCAATATCAAGTCCATCGGGATACGTTGGTGGAAGAGTATTGCTCAAGTAATCAACTTTTTGCTGGTAAAACTCACAAATGCAATTATCAACCAACGCCGGATCGACTAAGGGACAGTCACCCGTGATACGAACCACCACATTCGCTTGGTGCTTTTCTGCGGCCTGAACATAGCGCTCGAGCACATCATTCTCACTACCTTGTTCACAAGCGAAACCCAGACTATGAACATGCTCAACCAAAGGCTGGTTTCTTTGATCGATTGATGTTGCAACAACAATTTGATCCAGTTCTTGTGATTTCGCCAACCGCTTCAGAAGCAGCTCGATCATCGGTACGCCGCCAATGGACTTCATCACCTTATTGGGCAGCCGCGTTGAACCCATACGAGCCTGTACGATGGCAACAACCTTCACAAATCACTCCAGTTTGATGGGTTAATGAGCATTTGGTCCTCTGAAGTCATGAATGAAAAATCATGTTGAGGAAGCTGGATTTGTGATGCTGCAATGAGTGCTTTCAACTGATCGACACTATCAACACCAACTACCACGCGATCGACCTCCGGCAAAGACAACGGGTAAGACAAACAAGCCGCGGCAGCTTTGAGATTGTTTTCTTCCACTTTTGCAGCCCACTTGTCCCACAATGACAACCAAGCATCAAATTTCGCAGGG
>JAGYIK010000264.1 GCA_018402605.1 Litorivicinus sp.
ATCCTAAGGCGCCATGTCTCTGAGAACTCCATGGTCGAAGCGGGACAAATTCTGTTTGAAATTGATCCGATAGACGCTTCTAGTGAATTGAACCGGCTAAACCAGCGGCTTACGGCACTGAGCTTGAAGGAGGAGCGGCTTAACGCAGAGTTGGCGAATGTGGATCTCGACTTTAGTCGGGACTTGGTCTTGGTGGCTCCACTTGTGGCTGATGCTGAGCGTAACCTGTACGTGGCGCGTCAAAGCGAGTTTCAAGCAAGAATGGCGGTTTTGGAGCAGCGCTTGTCACAACGCCAGCAGGCGTTGAATGCTGCTGAGGCCCGCCGTGAGACGGCATCGCGTACGGCAGAGTATCTCGAGGAAGAGATTGTGGTGATCGAGCCGCTCGTGCGCGACAATATCGCGCCCACGACACGGCTTCTTGAGTTGCGTCGCCAGCTAGAGGGTGCACGCGGTGAAGCGCTCGCCGCTGAGATTTCAGCCCGCCAGGCACAGTTGGGTATAGCTGAAATGGGGGACGAGATTGCCAACGTTAACGCGGAATTTAGGCTGCGGGCGATTGATGAGCTGAACTCAGTTGTGGCAGAACAAAACGAGTTGATGCAGACGCTGCCGCGGCTAGAAGAGCGGGTGACCCGCACGACAATACGTGCGCCGATGGATGGTATCGTGAACCGCCTAAATTATCGCACACCGGGTGGGTTTATCAACATTGGTGACGTGATTTTGGAGCTCGTACCCACAGGCGAAGACTTGGTGATTGAGGCAAAAATTCCTGCCAAAGACATCTCTCGGATTGAGGTAAATGATTCAGTAAAAATCAGGCTATCGGCGTATGACGCGCAGCGGTACGGATTTCTCGATGGGCATGTCCTCCACATTAGTCCGGATGCAGTACAAGATGATCGGCAGACTGGTGCCGCGCATTATTTGATTCGGGTGTCGGTTGAGAACACTCTCACGATTGAGGACACTGGCGAGCCCGTTCAGCTTCTGCCAGGCATGACCACGACTGTCGAGGTGTTGCACGGAAAGAGAACGGTAATTGACTATATCTGGCGACCGCTCGCCCGTATTCAGGATACTGCACTCCGCGACTAATTATGGTTGACAGGTGGAGGAAAGCCTTTACAAAAAAAATGGAAGCTGCGTGTAGTGTGGCTGCTCAATTAACATCGGCCAGGGCTTCTTGTTTAGAATGGCCGCACACAAACGAGGGATACTATGAAGTCTGTACATTTGAACGCTGACCTGTTGAGCCGCGTCGTAGCTCA
>JAGYIK010000265.1 GCA_018402605.1 Litorivicinus sp.
GAGCGAACCCGATTCCAGCATGGGGCTCAAGGATTTTGCGCGGATTTTACCGAGCTCCACGCCCCACTGATCAAATGAGTTAATGCCCCAAAACACCCCTTGGGTGAATACCTTGTGTTCGTACGCTGCCATCAGGGCGCCGAGGTGCTTCGGATCCAGAGTTTCCATCATGATGAGGCTACTGGGCCGATTACCGGGGAAACTCCGATGCGCCGCTAGCAGTGCGTTTTCTTGTGGGTTTCCGTTTGGCTTGCTTTTAGCGCCTGATTCAGCCTCAGTTTGACCAAACGCCAATGCCTCCGCTTGCGCAAGACAATTCGCCACCAATAGCCTGTGGGAGGCGTGATCGGTGTCGCAGGGATTGGCTGTGACGACAAAATCGATTGGCGAGATCAGGGTGCCTTGATGCAGCAACTGGAAAAACGCGTGTTGTCCATTGGTTCCTGGCTGCCCCCAAATCACCGGACTGGTGTGCAATGTCACGGCCTGACCATCACGCCCAACCGACTTGCCATTCGACTCCATCTCGAGCGCTTGTAGATAGGTCGGAAAATGCACCAGGCGTTGCGCATAGGGCACGACAGCCTGTGTTTCATGGCCGAAGCCATTGCGATACCAGACCCCAAGCAAAGCCATCACGACCGGAATATTGCGATCCAGTGGCGCCTCAAGAAAATGCTGATCCATGCGCCGTGCACCACCGAGGAACGCGTCAAAATTAGCAGGACCTATGGCAATCATTAAAGACAGGCCAATACTCGACCAGACCGAGTAGCGCCCGCCGACCCAATCCCAAAATGGAAACATGCGATCTTCTGCTATGCCAAACGCGCGCACCGCAACCGAATTAGACGATAAGGCCGCAAAATGCGCCGCGATAGCCTGTTCACCCAGCGCCTCAGTCATCCAATCGCGAACTTTATTGGCGTTATGCAGGGTTTCGTGTGTCGTGAAGGTTTTGGATGCAACCAAGCACAGGGTGGTCTCTGGATTCAGCTCACCTAGGATATCGGCGAGGTGCGCACCATCAATGTTTGAGACGTAATGCGGTTTTGCACCATCAATAAAAGGACCTAGCGCCTCAGCCACCATCATCGGCCCAAGATCTGAGCCACCAATGCCAATATTCAGCACATCCGTAAATTGCTGACCCGTGGCACCACGAATCGCGCCCTCACGCACTGCGTTTGCGAATTGGTAACACCGTTCTCGGACCGCGATGACCTCGGGCATGACCGATTCGCCATCCAAGCGATAGTCGGCATCAGGT
>JAGYIK010000266.1 GCA_018402605.1 Litorivicinus sp.
AATGGACCGCGCTGTCACGGCGATGGCGCAATAGATTGAGTCCGAACAATCCCCCGATCATCGCGATGGCCGCCGCCGCGAACAGCGCGGCTTTGGGGCCAGATTGATCCAAGAATACAGAAAAAATAACCTGCCCGATGAGGCCACTTGCAAAGAGATAAGTCATCGCGCTAGCGGTGACTGTAGATGCCGCTTGATGCCGTGACAGCCGAATGGCTGCAAGAAAGACACCGTTCCAACCGATCGCAACAAACCCTGTGAGTGCAAAAACAACAAGCGCAAGACTTGGCACGTATAACAGCGTCAATATCAATACGGCGCTGGTAAATCCGATCAGCGTCAGAATGAGGGGTCCGGAGTGTAATCGGTCTGCCAAGCCACCCCAGAAGATACGCCCGAAGAGCCCCATCGAATTGCCGAGTCCGAGCGCTATTGACGCGCCGGCTGCTGCGATATAGCCGGTCTCGAGGAGCGAAGGAAAACTTCCGAGAACAATCATTTGTACTGCACCAAAACACATGGCCATCATCAGTAGTCGAGAAATTTCCTTATCCCGCCAGACGCCAATCAGCCCTGCATTGCGATCGAATTGAGGATTGAGATGAAGACTCGGTCGGGTCAGCAAAAGCAAAATCAAAATCGACGATGGGATTCCAATCCAAAGAAGGGTGGAAATCTCTGCTAAAGGCCCACAAAGCACGGCAATTCCTGCACCAAGTGGTACACCGGATTGCTTGATGCTGAAAACGAGATGCGTTCGTTGCGAGCGTACCTCTGCAAGTAACGCCGATGCCACAGGATTAGTAAGTGCATAGGCAAATCCAGTGATCCCAGCGCCGATGAATGCGAGGTATCGCAATCCTGCTGATTGCAAGCCAACGCCGAGGACAAGCGCAACAAGACACAGCAGTAAACTCCGGTCTGTGCCGAGTCGTGCAATGCATCTTGCGCTAAATGCCGACCCAATCGCTGCCGTTCCACCTGCGATCGCTGGAAAAATAGCCGCATAAGCCAGTGGTAGACCGAGTGTTTGTGTGGTCCAAACAGGCGCGGAACTGAGGTGGAGCAGTGCCCACATCCCTGTCGCTTGCATGCAAGTGCTCCAGATCAGGATGTGGCGTGACGTCGAATCCATGCCGTATTGTATACATTTTTAAATTCTCATAAATAGAAAAAGTAAATATCTGTTTTGTAACAACATAATTTTTTATTGAATTTAATAGATTGTATGCAATACTGGATTCGGGCTTTAAAAAGACCTCAATCAG
>JAGYIK010000267.1 GCA_018402605.1 Litorivicinus sp.
TCGAGGGGGATACCGTCTTGACGAGTCGGGGCGCTCGAATCACTGGCACTCGGATTGTGGTTTGCCCCGGGCCGGATCTTGTGAGCCTCTATCCAGAATGGATCGCAGCGCGTCGCGTTGAACTCTGCACATTGCAGATGTTTCGAGTCACTGGTGCTCCCCAAGGAAGCTTCCGTTCAGCCCTGATGAGTGATCTGAGCCTGGTACGTTACGCAGGCTATGCGGCTCTCCCAGAAGCTGATGCATTGCGTCATCGGCTCGTATCAGAACAATCTGCTGAGCTTGAAATGGGAATTCACTTGATTGCTGTGCAAAGCCTTGATGGGTCGCTGGTTGTCGGCGATTCGCACGTGTATGGTGCAGCCGAGAATACATTTTCGGAATCGCGCGTTGATGCTCTGATTTTTAGCGAACTGAAGCGGTTGCTTCAAGCCCCTGACTTAGCCATTAGCGAGCGCTGGCTTGGGACCTACCCAAGCGCAGAAATTCCCTGTTTTATTGATAGTCCTGATGCACATGTGCGTTTGGTTATGGTGACCGGTGGGACCGGTGCATCCACGGCATTTGCCCTGGGTGAGGAAACAATGGAGAGTTTTGCATGCAACATTTAGAAGCCGTGGTGTTTGATTGGGCTGGCACAGTGATCGATTTTGGATCACGGGCCCCAATGGGTGCTTTTGTTGAGAGTTTTCTCGAGTTTGGGGTACACATCTCTGTTGCCGACGCACGCGCGCCTATGGGCATGGCGAAACTGGATCATATTCTAGCAATCGGCCAAGAATCGCATGTGGCAAATCAGTGGAAGAGCGCGCAAGGCTGTGATTTCGATGAGACCGCAGCACAACGCATCTATGAGATTTTCATACCAAAGAATGCCGAGATTATCGGTGATTACGCGACACTGATTCCTGGGGTTGTTGAGACTGTGAACGCGCTTCGCGCAGAAGGACTCAAGATCGGCAGTACCACCGGCTACACACGTGAATTGATGGAAAAGCTACTGCCATTGGCTAAGGTACAGGGGTATGAGCCCGACAATGTGGTCTGTGCGCTTGAAACCTATGCGGGGCGGCCAAGCCCAGCGATGATGTATCAAACATTTTTGGATCTGCAAATTACGGCGTCTGCCCATGTGGTCAAGGTGGACGACACAGAGGTTGGCATTCTTGAGGGGTTATCTGCCGGTGCTTGGACTGTCGGGGTCGCGGCGACAGGCAATGCAATGGGGCTCTCTGAGGCTGAGTTTGCCGCGCTGACATCTGCTG
>JAGYIK010000268.1 GCA_018402605.1 Litorivicinus sp.
CAAAGTCGAACACCGCCCCGATTGGTTGCAAGGATGTGTTCTTTGTTTTGTAATTTTTCAACGGATTGAAGAGGGTGAATCATGCTAGTACTGACACGTCGAGTGGATGAATCCATCCGCATCGGAGACGATATTCGAATTACCGTGGTCAAAATCAAAGGCACACAGCAAATCTGTGTTGGCGTCGACGCGCCACGTGATGTGCCTGTCCTTCGCGAAGAACTCTTAACCGAGCGCGAGTCTGAGAGCGAAAAGTCGACCGCCTCCGAATCCTAACCCGCCTCCGGGCACATTCAATCGCGCCTCACTTCTTGGTAGAGTGAGGTTCGGTCGTAACAGTCGTGTGTCCCACCATGCAACAACGCTCCCAAGCGCGTCACTGGATCCGTCCAGGTGCCTGTGTTTTGTCGATTCCGCGCTATCTCAGCGAAACGGACGCCAGCCGTTTGTTCGCGTCTCTCAGGGCAGAAAGCGATTGGCAGCAAGGCTCGATTCGCATGTTTGGCAAAACAATCCCTGAGCCGCGATGGACCGACTGGTGTGGTGACCGGGACTATCGCTACAGTGGGCGGTTGCTCTCTGCAAAAACTTGGTTGCCGGCGCTGTCTGCGCTCCGCGCTCAGCTCGAATCCGATGTGGCCGGTGTCGGTATCCAGTTGGCTTCGGGCTTCAACCACGCGTTACTGAATTATTACCCCGACGGGGATGCATCCATGGGTTGGCATCGCGATAATGAGCGGGAATTGGGTGAACGGCCTGTAATCTGTTCTGTATCGCTTGGGTCGGCGCGACGGTTCGTGATGCGTCCGCGAGTTCGAGAGCGGCGTGCGGAGCAACTGGAATGGTCGCTTGGACACGGTGATCTCTTGGTCATGTATGGAGACAGTCAGGTGGACTGGGAGCATGCGTTAGTGAAAACCAAAACGGCGGTGGGTCCGCGATTGAACATTACCTTGCGTTCGGTGGTGAGTGCATGAGGCCGCGGGTGCTGTGTGTGTTGCATCAGAAGCATTCGATCACCGGTCAGGTTGGTGTCGCATTGACGCAATTGGGTGTGCAGGTCCAAACCGTGCGTCCTCTGGTTGGGCAGCGTTTGCCACGCGACCTCCACGGCTTCGATGGACTGATCGTATTCGGTGGGCCCATGAGTGCCAACGATGATCATTTGCCTGGTATTCGTTTGGAGCTACAATTGATTGAGCGCTGGTTGGCGGCGGATCGGCCGCTGTGGGGTATTTGTCTCGGTGCGCAAA
>JAGYIK010000269.1 GCA_018402605.1 Litorivicinus sp.
CCATGCATTTGCACGGGTTTCATTTTTGGGTCAGAGATCCAGAGACCGGGATCGTCTCAGCGAGCCGGCGAGATACGCATCTGATGCATGCGGGCGAGCGTGCTGAGCTCATCTTCGTCGCAGATAACCCTGGATTATGGTTACTGCATTGTCACATGCTTGAACATCATGCAGCGGGCATGGGCACGGTCATTCAAGTCAGTTAATCGTGCCACTTGGGGCGAGGCGTCGAGTCCGCAACGCCTCGAGTGCCCAGCCTGCTGCAATGGCGGGCAAGAGGCCCCAAGCCCAACTCACGACCACCATGGCTGCGATGACAGCATAGCAACTCGGCTTGAGCGCTAGCATCGACTTGGGATCTGCGATTTGCCAGGCAGCATACAAGACCAACATGACCACGACGCTTCCTGGAATCGCTGCCAATAGTAGTACCGTCCCTTGCCCAAATCCGAGACCGAGCACGAGGCACATGAGCCCAAAAAACCCGATTGTCCAACCTGAGCGACCACCCAAAGCATGGTGTGCGACAAGCCCGCCTGCGCCATGACACATGGGAAGCGCACCAAAGGGTGCAAGTAAAAGATTGGCCCATCCAGAGGTTCGAGCCAGACGTTGTTCCGTGACACGCGGCGCATCCTCTGGGAAATACGATTGCGCGATCACAGCCGTCAGAATCAATGCATTGGTCACCGTCAGAACCAATTGCGGTAAGGTCGCCTCAACCAATGCACTCGCAAATCCAGCGATCGAGGGCCAAATCATGCGAGGAAGACTTGGATCGATTCCGACAGAGAGCGCACTTGATGGCGCCCAAAGCCACACGCCAATGATGATCAGGACAAGCGCACTGAGCGGCTTTAGGGGAGTCCATTGCAGAGCAATCAACCCACTTAGGAGAAAACTGACCTGCATCCAGTCCCAATCCATCCGTGCTTGAGTCGCCAACACCAGGCTCACTGCGAGGCTGAGCTTTAAGCCATGCATCACGGAATTCGGGAGATACCGCCGGACGCGGGACAACACATCACTCCGACTCAGCAGTAACAAGACGCACCCCATCACCACCGAGGTTGCAATCAGACTGTCCGCAGTGAGCAGTCCCGCGATGCCCATGGCTGCGACAGCTTTCATGGGCTGGACAGGAATGGGCCGACGGTACACCCAACCGGTGACCAATGCGAACACGCCAAACCCGAAGAATACCCCCACAGGATCCAGCGATGTGACGACCAAAACACCAAGAACCAACGG